>CAKTXB010000117.1 GCA_934630555.1 uncultured Oscillospiraceae bacterium | reverse complement strand
CCTGACGGGCCAGCAGCAGGTGCTCCTTCGTCTGGGCCATGGGGCCGTCGGAAGCAGCGATAACCAGGATAGCACCGTCCATCTGCGCAGCGCCGGTGATCATGTTCTTGATGTAGTCGGCGTGGCCCGGGCAGTCGACGTGCGCATAGTGACGACCCTGAATGTCGACATTATCTTCGCCCGTCTTGTAGTTGTGGCCCTTGCGGTTTTCGGTCTGATATTCCACGTGCGCGGTGTTGATCGTGATACCACGCTCGCGCTCTTCCGGAGCCTTGTCGATGGAAGAGTAGTCGGTGTACTCAGCGCCGCCCTGCATTGCCAGATACTTGGTGATGGCAGCGGTCAGCGTGGTCTTGCCATGGTCGATGTGACCGATGGTGCCGATGTTTACATGGGGCTTGTCTTTGACAAACTTCTGCTTAGCCATTGATAAAATCCTCCTTAATTTGGGTGGTTTTAAAACATTTTCGCATCTTCTTCATCATACACGAACTTCTCGCGTTTGACAAGAGAATTTTTTACGAACCCTTGCGCTTGCGCACGACCTCGTCGGTCAGGTTCTGCGAAAGCTCAACGTAGTGGCTCGGTTCCATGGTGAACTGGCCGCGCCCCTGCGTTCTCGAGCGCAAATTGGTTGCATAGCCGAACATCTCGGACAGCGGCACGAAGCAGTCGATCTGCTGTGCACCGCTGCGCTGGGTCAGCTGCTGTACGCTGCCGCGGCGCGAGGATATGTCGCCGATGACGTCGCCCATATACTCGTCCGGTACGATGATGCAAACCTTCATGATGGGTTCCAGCACGACCGGATCCGCCTTCTGGCAGGCTTCCTTGAACGCCATGGAGCCGGCAATCTTGAACGCCATTTCAGAGGAGTCGACCTCATGGTACGAGCCGTCGTACAGCGTGACCTTGACGTCCACGACCGGGAATCCAGCCAGAACGCCCGCTTCCATTGCGCCACGCACGCCCGCTTCCACGGCCGGAATATATTCCTTGGGCACGGAGCCGCCAACTGTTGCGTTGATGAACTCAAAGCCCTTACCGCTTTCGTTCGGCTCGACGATGATCTTAACATGACCATACTGGCCCTTACCGCCGGACTGCCGGGCGTATTTTGTTTCCTGATTGACCTTCTTGCGGATGGTTTCCTTGTAGGCGACCTGCGGCGCGCCGACATTCGCTTCTACCTTGAACTCCCGCAGCAGGCGGTCAACGATGATCTCCAGATGGAGCTCACCCATGCCGGCGATGATCGTCTGGCCGGTTTCTTCATCCGTGTAGGTCTTGAACGTGGGATCTTCCTCCGCCAGCTTTGCCAGCGCCAGACCCATCTTCTCCTGACCGGCCTTCGTTTTCGGCTCAATGGCCACACGAATAACCGGCTCAGGGAATTCCATGTTTTCCAGCACGATGGGATGCGACTGGTCGCACAGGGTATCGCCAGTGGTCGTGTTCTTCAGGCCCACCGCAGCTGCGATGTCGCCCGCGTACACGTGCTTCAGCTCTTCTCTGTGGTTCGCGTGCATCAGCAGGATACGGCCCATGCGCTCACGCGTGTTCTTGTTTGCATTGAGCACCGTATCGCCCGGCTCCAGCGTACCGGAGTATACCCGGAAGAACGCGAGCTTGCCGACATACGGGTCGGTCGCGATCTTGAACGCCAGCGCCGCGAACGGAGCATCGTCGCGCACTTCGCGCGTTTCGGTCTCTTCCGTCTTCGGATTCACGCCTTCCACAGCCGGCTTGTCCAGTGGGGAGGGCAGATACTCGACGATCGCATCCAGCAGCTCCTGCACGCCCTTGTTCTTATAGGACGAGCCGCACACGACCGGGATGATCTTGTTGGCGACGGTCGCCTTGCGGATGGCCGTCTTGATGGTCTTGATGGGGATTTCTTCTCCCTCAAGATACATCATCATGATCTCTTCATCCTGATCGGAGATCTGCTCGAGCAGATGGTCGCGGTACTGCTTGGCAAGATCCTGGAGGTCCTCCGGGATCTCTTCCTCTCGCATATCCTTGCCGAGGTCATCATAGAAGACATACGCCTTCATCTTGATGAGGTCGATAACGCCGCGGAACGTATCTTCCGCGCCAATGGGCAGCTGCAGGGGAACAGACACACACTTGAGCCGCTCGTCCATCATCTTCAGAACATTGAAGAAATTTGCGCCCATCATGTCCATCTTGTTCACGTAAACAAGACGCGGCACATGATACTTGTCCGCCTGCCGCCAGACCGTTTCTGTCTGCGGTTCTACGCCGCCCTTTGCGCACAGCACAGTGACAGCGCCGTCAAGTACACGCAGCGAGCGTTCCACCTCCACCGTAAAGTCCACGTGACCCGGGGTGTCGATGATATTGATACGAGTTCCTTTCCAATGGCAAGTCGTCGCTGCGGACGTGATGGTGATGCCGCGCTCCTGCTCCTGCTCCATCCAGTCCATCGTAGCCGTACCGTCATGGGTCTCACCCAGACGGTAATTTACGCCCGTGTAGAACAGGATGCGTTCAGAAGTCGTTGTCTTGCCGGCATCAATGTGAGCCATGATGCCGATGTTTCTCGTATTCTCAAGTGAAAATTGTCTAGGCATTGCGCACTCCTTTATAAATTACCAGCGGAAGTGCGAGAACGCCTTGTTGGCCTCGGCCATCTTGTGCGTGTCCTCACGCTTCTTGACAGCGGAGCCCGTGTTGTTGCAGGCATCCATGATCTCAGCGGCCAGGCGCTCCTTCATGGTCTTCTCGCTTCTGTTGCGGCTGTAGCTGGTCAGCCAGCGCAGCCCCAGGGTCTGCCGTCTTGCCGGACGAACTTCGATCGGGACCTGGTAGTTGGCACCGCCAACACGACGGGTCTTGACTTCCACGGCGGGCATGATGTTTTCCATCGCCTGCTGGAAAGCCTCCAGACCGGACTTGCCAGTCTTTTCTTCCACGATCTGGAATGCGCCGTAAACGACTTTCTGTGCAACGCCCTTCTTGCCATCCAGCATAATGCTGTTGACAAGCTTGGTCACCAGAACAGAGCCGTAGATCGGATCCGGCAATACTTCTCTTTTGGGAACATTACCTCTTCTGGGCACTTTGCTTCCCTCCTTCATAGAATGATTTCATAGGTACTTCGGAAAGTGCATTTCCGTTTTGTGCCTGCCAAGAGGTTCTTACGGCAGCGCCGCACAAATGTGCAGGGCCGCCCATCTATAAAAAACTCTTAGCAAGGCGTTGCCTTGCAAAAGGCAAAATGCTTGAAATTTGCCGCAAGAATTACTTCTTGCCGGCCTTGGGCTTCTTCGCACCGTACTTCGAGCGCGACTGCATACGGCCCTGCACGCCCTGGGTATCGAGCGTACCACGGATGATGTGGTAACGAACGCCAGGCAGGTCCTTCACACGGCCGCCGCGGATCAGCACGACAGAGTGCTCCTGCAGGTTGTGACCGACGCCGGGAATGTAAGCGGAAACTTCGTAACCGTTGGTCAGACGCACACGGGCGATCTTACGCAGAGCGGAGTTCGGCTTCTTCGGGGTCGTGGTACGAACGGCGGTGCACACGCCTCTCTTCTGCGGGGACGACAGGTCCGTCGCGCGGTTCTTCAGCGTGTTGATGCCCTTCTGCAGAGCCGGAGCGGTGGACTTGGACGTCAGCTGCTCTCTGCCCTTTCTCACGAGCTGGTTAAAAGTAGGCATAAAAACTGGTTCCTCCTTTCTCAAATGGTGGCTGCATACACAGCGTTTATCATATCCCGAAATATCAAAGATATTCCGTTGGGACCGGATTTAGGCGTTTGCACGCAAAATTGCTGCGCACGCCGCGCCGACGCAGATGCCGCACGCCGCACCAAGCTCCCGCATGGTCGCCACGCGCACGCACGGCACGTTTTGTTGCGCACACGTCTGTATGATCGGGCCGGTCAGCGCCGGATCAGCGTCCTCGGCCAGAAAAACCTTGCACGCGCCGCCATTTGCCAGCGCCCGGCGCAGCTGTTTGATGCCGACGACTTTATTGTCCTGTTTCAGTTCCTCCAGCATCCTGCAAACCTCCGCGCCCGTGCATGGCACACCCACACACAGGTTTAAATTATAGCAGAATCAACGAACGCCGTCAACAGGAATTGTCGATTCTGCAAAGATTTTTTTGAAATTTTCCTGTGTTTGCAAGCGAAAACCGTACTTCGTCACATTTACCAAAGACGGATGTCCGCCGCAGCGAGAAAAATGCCCCGTCCGGAGCAGCGTTCTCCAGTGCGGTGCATACACAGTGCCCGTCCGCAGCCGCGCCGATGCGCCGCCGCCACAGGCGGGTACAGGCTAACAATACCACGTCTGCACGTGCCATGCAAGTATTTTCTGCGTTTTGGCCGCAGTTTCGTAGCATCGCACAGATTTTTGCAGACTTTCTGCGTAAAAAATCAAGCATTCTGAGCGATTGACACCCATCACACCGCGCTGTAGAATCGAAAGGTATTTTTTGTGAAAACAGCGGTTTTATTTGTGCGGAATGCGGAAAAGGAGTGCGATGATCATGAAGTATATCTTTGTCACCGGCGGTGTTGTTTCGGGCCTTGGCAAAGGCATCTGCGCGGCGTCACTTGGCCGTCTGCTGCGCCAGTGCGGTCTGCGCGTCAAGAACCAGAAGTTTGACCCCTATTTTAATGTAGACCCCGGTACGATGAGTCCTTATCAGCACGGCGAGGTCTTCGTCACCGATGACGGTGCGGAAACTGACCTTGATCTTGGGCACTATGAGCGCTTCGTCGATGAAACACTCGACGGCAAATGCTCCGTATCCTCCGGCAAGGTATTCTGGAGCGTCCTTAACCGCGAACGCGAGGGCGGCTACCTTGGCAAAACCGTCCAGATCATCCCGCACATCACCAATGAGATCAAGCACCGCATCTACGCTGTTGACGACGGCGCGACCGACGTGGTCATTACCGAGATCGGCGGCACCACCGGCGATATTGAAAGCCAGCCGTTCCTCGAAGCCATCCGGCAGGTCGCCGCTGACAAAGGGCGCGAAAATGTACTCTACATCCACGTGCCGCTCATCGTGTCCATTCCCGGCAGCGGGGAGCTCAAAAGCAAGCCGACCCAGCACTCCGTGAAGGAATTGCTCTCTGTCGGCATTCAGCCGGACATTCTCGTCTGCCGCACCGACACGCCCATCACGCCGGACATCCGTCAGAAGCTGGCTCTGTTCTGCAATGTGGAGCCGGACTGCGTCATTGCCAATCGCACGGCTTCCACGCTTTATGAGGTGCCGCTCCTGCTGGAGCATGAGGGCCTTTGCCGCGTTGTTTGCCGCAAGCTGGGGCTTTCCTGCGGTGAGCCGGATCTTTCCGAGTGGCAGGCGCTCGTTCAGCGCATCCATGGCGCGCACCGGCACGTGCAGATCGCACTCGTCGGCAAATATACCGAATTGCATGACGCGTACCTGAGCGTCGTGGAATCGCTTTTCCATGCCGGCACGGCCAATGACGCCACCGTCGCCATCAAATGGGTTGAATCTGAGCATCTCACACCCGAAACGGTCCGTGAAACGTTGTCTGATTGCAGCGGCATTCTCGTGCCCGGCGGCTTTGGTGACCGCGGCATTGAGGGCATGATCCTCGCCGCGCAATATGCCCGGGAGCAGAACATCCCGTACCTTGGCATCTGCCTTGGAATGCAGATCGCCGTCATTGAATTTGCGCGCCACGTCATTGGGTGGCACGACGCGCACAGCTCCGAGTTTTCCGAGTCCACCCAGCACCCTGTCATCGACCTCATGCTCGACCAGATTGGCGTCCACGCCAAGGGCGGCACCATGCGTCTTGGCAAATACCCCTGCGTGCTGACCGACGATTCCATTTCCCGCCAGCTCTACGGCGCAAAAGAAATTTCTGAGCGCCACCGCCACCGCTATGAGTTCAACAACGCCTTCCGCGCAAACTTCCAGCAGGCTGGCCTCCGCCTCGCCGGGCTCTCCCCCGACGGCGCGCTCGTGGAGATCGTGGAAAACCCGCAGCACCCGTGGTTTGTTGGCGCGCAATTCCATCCCGAATTTAAAAGCCGCCCCAACCGGCCGCATCCGCTCTTTCAGGGGTTTGTTGCGGCGGCACTGCAATATGCAAATGCTTGATAACTGCTGAATGTAATGAAAGGGAATGGCTGTATGGCCATTCCCTTTTTTCAGCAGAATGCTTTCACTTGTGCGAGGGCACCGCTTTTGCCCCGGTGGTCGGACCACCGCAACCGTGCCTCCGGCGGATTTTGCCGGAATCGGCAGGTGGGCGCTTGCCCACCGTTTTTGCCTCAGTGTTTGCAACACTGCACCTGTGCCTCCGG
>CAKTXB010000116.1 GCA_934630555.1 uncultured Oscillospiraceae bacterium | reverse complement strand
AACGGCATGGACGCTGTGACGCTGGAGGAGAACCTGAGCGGCTTTGCCGATGCGGACAAGGTGAGCAGCTGGGCCATTTCGGCCATGAACTGGGCCGTGGGTCAGGGGCTTATTCAGGGCGCGAACGGCCGTCTCGCCCCGCAGGCAAGCGCCACCCGCGCGCAGGTCGCAGCCATCCTGATGCGCTTTGCGGAAAAGTTCAACTGAACATGATCTGAAAAGCAGCAAGCAGCCCCGCCGGTTGGCGGGGCTGCCTTTTTTCTGATGCGTGCCTGCGCGTATCCGTTGGGATATACGCGGGATCGGTGCTGCTATGGTTCCCGGACCGTGCCGCCGGTTTGGCGGACGCTGCCGGCCTCGCAGACCAGTGCGTCAAGGCCGCCGGGCACGACGAGTTCGCCGCCCGTGATGACGACATCGCCATCGCCGAGCCAGAGGCCCTCGGCCAGATAGACCGTGCCGCCGGTGATGGTGACGCTGCCGCGCTCGATATTCAGGGGGCCGTCCAGATGCAGCGTGCCGTTTGACATGGTCAGGTCGGCATTTTGCAGCCACGCTTCGCCGCGGACCGCCAGGCTGCCGCCGTTCAGGCGAACGCTGCCGGTCTCACCGGAATTGCTGCCCATGGAGAGGGTGTTCGTGGTCACATCTGTGCCCGATGAAAGCGTGAGCGTGGGATGGTGGATGCCGCCCCATCCCCAGAGGTTCAGTGCGTTCGCCTGCAGCGTGCCGCTGCCGGTCAGAAGCAGGCTCGTGGCAGTCAGTTCGCCGGAGATGGTATTGCTGCCATCCAGATGCAAATGGAGCGCGCCCCAGGGCTGCAGCGTGTCCAGCGCGGCATTTTGGAGCGTGAGGGTGCCAGCAAACCAGCCGTCCGGCGTTTCGTCCAGCGTCAGGCTCTGCCAGCTTGCGCCGGACGTATCAGCTGGAAGCCAGTCTTCGGAAAAAGTGGTCTGATAGTAACGGCTGACAGCCTCCTCCCCACCGAGGATCGTGGCGCTGTAGGTATTGATCGTGCCCGGTGTGAGGTCCAGAGCAGTAAGCAGCCCTGCACCGCCCTCAACAGCTGCGCCGTCCGGGAGCGGGCCAGCCAGATAGACCGTGCCGCCGGAGAGGCGGAGCGTGATATTTTCGCCGTCCATCCAGTCGAGAAGTGCAGTGCCGTCACGAAATGTGCAGTCGGCCGCAAGGAGGCTGCGGGCAAGTAATGTGCCGCCGGATCGTACGAGCGCGCCGTCCGATTCCAGCCGTTCTGCCAAAATCGTGCCGCCGTGCTGAACGAGCGTGACGGGCTGATTTTCATTCGGGATAAGTGTGAGGTCATCGCAGAGCAGCGTGACGCCATCTTCTATGATAAGCGCCGGGAGCGGCAGCGTTCCGCCGCCGCACGTGAGGCTGGGAAGGCGGAGCGTGCCTGCGCCGGTGAGCAGGATGCCGTCGAAGCCCTCAAAAATTCCGGATTCGGCGTCGGTCTCCACAGTGCACTCGCCGCGCAGATTTAAACGCAGCAGGCCGCCGGAGGCGGGTGTGATGTTGGGCAGGGCACAATTCTGGGCTGTGATGGTGAGCGCATGGTAGCTCTCCCCTGCCCAGACGATCTGCCTGGCAGCGCTGTCGCGCGTGGCTGCTCCGTTTGTAAATTCTTCGATGGTAACGCCGTCTGCACCGGGATTTTGCAGCAGGTCCACATAGTCACCGCTTGGCAGGTGGACACCATAGACGCTGCTCACACCGTCCGATGCGCGGGTGGCGGGCTGTGCAGCAGAGAACGCCTCAGCCGGACCACACTGGTCGGCGGTGTCAACGTACAGGAGGCAGGACGCCGGGAGGTCGCCGGCTGCCGGCGCAGCAGACTCCTGCGGCGGTGCAGTGCCTGGCTGTACCGGTGCTTCAGCTCCGGAAGCCGATGGAGGCTGCGCAGCAGGCGTTTCCTGCGGCGCTGCGGTGGGCCCGGTACAGGCTGTAAGCAGGCACAGGACGCAGAGGATGCACAAAAATGGCTTTTGTTTCATAGATCCGTCTCCTTGTTTCCAAAGCTACGGGCTTGTGCTGTCTGATCGTGGCTGCTGCTTTGGCTGGAGCTGCTGATACAGCGCATCCGATTCAAAAATGTTCACGCGCAGAAAAGCGGCACGGTTTTGCACTTCAAAGCCGTTTGCATCATAGGTCTTGTGACTGCGCGGATGATAGGACACGACGCAATAGCCTTCCGGGAGGTCTGCCTTCCACTGGTACGCCGTATCGCTTGCGGGAGGCGCCGCTTCGTTACAAAGTGCCTGATAGACGGTATTTTCGTCAGCAAAGCCGCCGTAGAGCAGCGTTGCAAACACGATCTGCTGCTTCCAGTCTGACCATGCAACGGTATTTTCTTCCACACGCTGGTCAAAAACTGTGTATAATGCGCGCCCGTCCGGAAGTGCAGCTGCGGAAACACTGGCAACAAACCGGCCATTTTCGGCGGAGTCCTCTGCGGTCTTGGCCTCGCGGATGGTGTAGCTGATATGGTTTTCCATTTGGGAGGTCGTTTCAGCGGCTGAGATGGCGCCGGACAAGCAGGCTTTTTTCAGCGTGTCGACGACGGCGGCCTCGTTCGGTGGAAATGCAGTTTGAAACGTTCTGGCTTTTTGGCAGCCGGGCAAAAGGCAGAGCGCGGCAAGCGCGGTGCAAAGGAGTGCGCATTTGATCTGAAATTTCATACAGCTTCGCCCCTTTCGTTTTGTTTCCAATTTCAGTATAAAGGAGCTGCCATGATTTCACAAGAAAAATTTGCACTGTTAGCGCTGGGCGTTCTTGGGGAGCGATCATGGGCGGCTGTGTGCAGTTTTCTGCTTATGGGCGATGAAGCGGGGCGCGCCGCGGAAGCGGACAAGCGCAGCGGAGCGGCGGTGGACAGAATGACGGGTTGGTCGCTCAGGTCCTCCGCATGGATGCTGCTGCGCGCGGCAAGCGGATGGATGTTTTTCGCGCAAAACACCGGCAAAAAACGTCCAGCCCCCACCGTGCCGCACTTGGCCGCGGTCTGCTTGGACAGAGAACTGCGCAGCGCATGAGGTGTTTTTATCAAAAAACTCAGCTTTATGCGGCGTGCAAATTCGTTTCGATCTCCGTTTCGATTTTTGCACGTAAATCACGTAGTTTTTGCGCAGTCTGCTGCGCATAAGTGCAAATGATTTCCCTCTCAAAATTGCCGAAAATGCTTGGTATTACAAGAAAAACCCGCAATCTCTACGATTGCGGGTTTTCTCATTTATGGCGGAGTGGGAGGGATTTACCGCTTCGCGGCATAAACTTCTCATCCCTCCCAAATAAAACGAGTACCCGCAAAGCGGGTGCTCATTTTATGGCGGAGTGGGAGGGATTTACCGCTTCGCGGTATAAACTTCTCATCCCTCCCAAATAAAATGAGCACCCGCCAAGGCGGGTGCTCATTTTATGGCGGAGTGGGAGGGATTTACCGCTTCGCGGCATAAACTTCTCATCCCTCCCAAATAAAACGAGCACCCGCCAAGGCGGATGCTCATTTTATGGCGGAGTGGGAGGGATTCGAACCCTCGGACGGCTTTTGACCGTCACACGATTTCCAGTCGTGCTCGTTATGACCGCTTCGATACCACTCCATGGTATCGCTGCTTGGGTCACTACCGAAACAGCCTGTTTATTATACGCAACAAGGCTGTGATTGTCAAGTCTTTTTCCAACTATTTCTGCATTGCCGCAATGCAGGCATTCAGCACCTGTCCGGCGATCGGCGCGGCAACGGCGCTGCCGGCTCCGGCATTTTCAAGGAACACCACAAAGGCCAGCGGATAGTCGTCATCGCGGATAAAGCCGGCGAAGGTCGCGTGCGCGGACTTCCCTTCCTGCTCCGCTGTGCCGGATTTGGCGCAGACGTAAAGGTTTGGAAACTGATAGCTGCCATATACGCTGACGACGTTATAGTGCATCATGGTGGCCATCTTCTGCGCCGTTTCAGCGTTTACAAGCTGACCGGTCGAGCTTGCTTCAGCGCTGTAGAGCGTCTTGTCACCCTCGGTGATGGAGGCCACAAGATACGGCTCCGCCGCCGTGCCGCCGCCGCCGAGAATACCCATATAGCGAAGGTAACTATAGGGGTTGACCTCCACAGAGTACTGGCCGATGCCGGCCCATGCAACGTCGCCATCATCCGCTTTAGAGAGATCCACAACACCGGCGCGGGTACGGTAGCCTGCGCAGTCAAAGCGCGATGTGAGGCCGATCCTGCGGGCATACTGCTCCAGCGTCTTTGCGCCAAGCTGGACGGCAATGTTGCCAAAGACGATATTACAGGAGTGCGCAAGGCCCTCAGAAAAATTCGTTGTGCCGTGCACACCGCTGCAAATGATCTCCTGCCCGCCGATGATCTGACGGCCGTTGCATTCAAACGTCTGCTGGTAAATATCCGGAATATTGTCGATGGCCGCAGCGCTGGTGACAAGCTTGAAGATCGAGCCCGGCGTATAGGTCGCATCAAAGAATCGGTTTACATAAACTCCGTCGTAAGCACCGGTCGTGTCGCCGGCAATGTCCGGTACATTGTCCGGGTCGTAGCTGGGTGCGGACACAGCACAGAGGATCTCGCCGGTCTTATAGTTGTAAACGGCAACGGTGCCGCGCTTGCTATCCAGCGCCTGCATGGCGGTTTTCTGCGCAGCGGCGCTGATGGTGAGGCTTGTTGCTGCACCGCCGGTCGCTGCGCCATAGAGGCCCGTAAGCTTGTTGTAGCCGATCATCTGGTCAGCGTAGGCGCCGAGCATGGGCGCGGAGATATAGCCGTCGCGGTCACCCAGCAGGTGCAGAAACGCCTTGCGCGTGGCGGCGTCGTCACTGTAAGCGCGCCCCTGCCGCGTGTCGAGCAGCTGCTCCCCGCTGCGGTCCGTCACAACGCCGCAGTTGAGGTTCGCGCCCGTATAAAGGTGCGGGCTGCCGGAAAATTTGACCCAGCTGTCGGCGGAGAGAAAGTACTGCACAAAAAACGTGAGCGCACCGGCGGCCAGGATGGCGGTGAGGATGAGCAGGAACACCGTGCGGCCGGAAATTTTCTTCATGCCATCTCCCCCTTTCCAGCAGACGGCAGGCGAATGACGAAGCTCGCATTCTGCCGCGTGTCCACGGCCTTGATAAACGCCAGCAGCCCCCAGACGCAGAGCATACTCGAGCCGCCATTGGACACGAATGGGAACGTCACGCCTGTGAGCGGCAAAAAGTCCACCGTGCCAAACAGGTTCAAGATGGCCTGCACAATGAGAATGGTCGCCGCCGCCACGGCGCCGATGGAATAGAAGCTGCTGCGGCTCTGCGGCACGGAACGGATGACAAACAGCACCAGCACAACAAGCGCCGCGACCATCAAAAGGGCCAGCAGCAAGCCCCACTCTTCGGCTACAAAGCCGAACACAAGGTCGGTATCTGACGCACCGACATAGTGCAGCCAGCCGCGCCCCGCGCCAAGGCCAAACAGGCCGCCGGAGGCAATGCACATCATAGCGCGCGTCTGCTGATAGCCTGTTGTGAGCGCATTTTCCCACACGTGCCCCCAGCCGGCAAAGCGGCGCATGGCATAGGGCTTGAACCGGAGTACAAACACACCGGCAAAGCCCGTTCCGGCGCAGGCCAGCGCCAGCGTTGCAAAGTCACCGGAACGCAGGAAGGCGATGACAAGGAACGTGCAGAAGAAAATGATGGCCGTTCCAAAGTCGCTCATCAGCGCCAGACAGCCGCAGATGGCAGCGGAATAGAAAATGAACAGAAGCTGGTTGCGCCGCGTCATAAGTCGCTGGAGCGTGGACGCGCCGGCAAAGACGAAACATATCTTCACCAGTTCTGACGGCTGGAACGAGAATGCACCGAGCTGCACCCAGTTCTTCGCGCCAAACTTCTCCACGCCGAACACAAGGTTGAACGCCAGCAGTGCAATGCCAAACACGGCGGCAAGATACCGCACGCGCTTCACGCGCTCAAGATTGCGCAGGAACAGGCCAAGAATGAGGAAGAAGGCCACGCCCATGCAAATGGCAAGGAACTCCTTCCAAAGCTCCTTCGGCGCGCTGGAGGCAATGACGCACAGGCCAAGCGTGCAAAGGAAAAACGCCAGATTTTCCACATCAAAGCCGCTGCGGCGCAGGAGCTTGTAAAAGCCGAGCAGCGCCCATTCGAGGCAGATGAGGCCCAGAAACGGCGGCGCGATCTGCGCTGCCAGTTTGCCGTGCGCTACAAAAGCCAGCACGGCAAACAGCTGGAACAGCGTGAGGATCAGCAGCACCAGCACCGGCTTTTCACTGCGGCCCGGACGCGTGCGCACCTCGGCCTGAATGCGCTCCTGCTCCGGCGTGATGGGCACGAGCACAAACTC
>CAKTXB010000115.1 GCA_934630555.1 uncultured Oscillospiraceae bacterium | reverse complement strand
CGTCAACACCTTCGGCGCGATCGACAATGTCGTCGTTTCCGCCGGCGCCGGCGCCATCGCGCTGGGCTTCCCGGTCGTGGTCGACATCGACCTCGGCGAGAATCAGGTCCCAGGTGCGCTGGAATCGTGCACCGACCACGCAGAGACCGTCAAGAAGTCTCTCGAGCTGCGCGGCATCAAGATCAAGTCCAAGGAGCTGCCGATCCCCGTCGCGTTCGCGGCCGCATTCGAGGGCGAGATCATCCGCAAGGCCGACATGAAGGTCGAATTCTGGTCCGCCAAGAATACCACCTGCGAGCTCGTGCTCATGAAGAACATGGACGAGGTCGAGGACCATAAGCTCGTCATCGACGGCCCGGATATCGACTCCGGCGATCTCGAGTACGCGCTTGCCACCTGCGTCTATGTCGCGGGCAAGAAGATGCAGGCCGACTTCGAATCCGTCATCGAGCGGAAGATCCACGCCTGGTTCAACTACATGGAAGGCGTCATGCACACCGGCCAGCGCAACCAGTTCCGGATCCGGATCTCCAAGGACGCCTATGACAAGGGCCTGCGGCTGACGCATTTCGCGGAAGTCCTGTACCACATGATCACGGATGAATTCGACGCTGTCGTCGACAAGTGCGAGGTCCACCTCATCACCGACCCGGTCAAGGCCACGGCCTTCCTGAACGACGTCGCCATGCCGCGCTACAACATGCGTGACGACCGTCTGGCCTCCATGACCGACGAATCCGTCGACCGCTTCTTCACCTGCATCCTCTGTCAGTCCTTCGCACCGGCGCACTGCTGCGTGGTCACGCCGGAACGTCTGGGCCTGTGCGGCGCGGTCTCCTGGCTCGACGCCAAGGCGACCTATGAGCTGAACCCGAACGGCCCGTCCCAGCCGATCATGAAGGAAGGCTGCCTCGACGAGCGCACCGGCCGCTACACCACCGTCAACGACGCCATCAAGGACGCGACCCACGGCGCGGTCGAGGAAGTCACGCTGTACTCCATCATGGAAGACCCGATGACCTCCTGCGGCTGCTTCGAGTGCATCTCCGGCATCGAGCCGATGTCCAACGGCTTTATCGTCGTCAACCGTGAGTACGCAGGCATGACGCCTGCCGGCATGACGTTCGGCGAGCTTGCCTCCTGCACCGGCGGCGGCGTGCAGACCCCGGGCTATATGGGCCACGGCCGCCACTTCATCTCGTCCAAGAAGTTCATCCACGCCGAGGGCGGCATCGAGCGCATCGTCTGGATGCCGAAGGAGCTCAAGGACGACGTGGGTGAAAAGCTCAACAAAACTGCCAAGGAGCTCTACGGCATTGACAACTTCATTGATATGGTCGCTGATGAAACCATCTGCACCGACTGTGATGCCCTGCTCGAGTTCCTCCAGTCCAAGAACCACCCGGTCCTCAGCATGGAACCGCTCATGTAACAGCAGCAAAAACCCCGCCTGCAAAAGCAGGCGGGGTTTTTGCTGCACGCCGGAACTGTTCCGGGCGGCGATTGCGGGAATGCTCGTGCCGCACAAATTGAGGAATACTGTTTTCCCCGCTTTGCTTCACCACCTGTTTTCTACTTTCTCGGCAAAACCGAAGAAGTCGCGCACAGGCAGTACCGTTCCATCATCCAGTGTAATGCGTCCGGTGAAATGTCCAAACACCTGATGCTGGTCAGATTTCAAAATGCCCACATTCATGCACGCGCTGCGGTCCAGCACCGGCAGAAAGTTCATATAAAACCGGTTGTCGTCACTTGTAAATTTCCACGGGGCCAGATAGTCTGGCTTTCCATCCTTTTCGGGGATCTCAAACACGACCTGCCCCAGCTTGTGCAGCTTTCCGTCATAAAACAGCGCGTTTTCCGTCGCCGCTGCCGTGTTGCCAAAGCCATAACCGATGTTCCAGCCAAACGGTACGCCGTCCAGCTCACCCGATGCGCTGCCCCAATACCACGTGTTGTGATACGTCCACACGCCGCGGCCCCAGTCAAGCACCGCGAAAAAGCGATCCGGCGTCAGCTCGAACCGCTGCCCACCCAGCTCGATCCAGCCATCAGCGCGCATACAGTTGATCTTCTGGTTGTAATAAAAGTGCCGTGCCTTGTCAAACGGTGTGGCAATGACCACGCTCTCTTCCGGCGCGTTCGTCAGCCGGAGGATCCCTTCGATCGCGTCCTTGCCGCGAAATTTGTCCATATGAAAAGACAGACACCGCGCGCCATCCTCATGATAAAACGCCATCGCATACCCGCCGCGCGCGATCTCGCTCGCGCCCTCAGCCGATGTTTCCGGCAGATTCGTCTTGCCGCACGGGAACAGGCGCATAGGGCTCTTCGTCTGCTCCCACCGTTCGTCAAAATTCAAAAATGAGATGGAATCCAGCCCCATATAGCCGTTGTCTGCAATGGTCAGTGCCAGCCCGATATGCCCGTCCGTCACCAGGTAATAATCCCATTCCTTTAAACGCAAGCGGCTGGCCTTCACATCCTGCCGCCGGTAGACAGGCAGCAGCCCACGTGCCCAGCCCGGCTCACGCAAATTGCCATTTTCGTTCAAAAGCGGCGCAGCCGCCGTAATTTCGTGCTGATTCATGCCTGTTCCTCCGTTTTCTCCGCATCCAAATGTGCCTGCAAAAAGATTGCCACAGCCTGCTGGACCTGTTCCGGCGCGACCAGCGCGCTCTGCGCGTGCCGCGCGCCCGGAACGAGCACCAGCCGTTTTTCCGTCCGGCATGCCAGATACGCCTCCTGTGACATCCGGCAGGGCACAAACGTATCCTCCTCCCCATGCAGGAAAAGCACCGGATAATGCGCAGCGCGCAGCGCGTCCAACGTGCTGCATTCCCGCAGCCGATAGCCGCCTATCAGCGGTGCCAGCGTCCGCATGGGCAAAAGCGCCGCGCCCACCGGCAAATGTGGGCAGTGCTGGCGCACCACATCACGGAAAATGGCATCCGGCGACGTAAAGCCGCAGTCAGCGATCACGCCGCGAACATTGGCCGGAAACCGGAAGCACGATGAAAGCAGCACCGTCGTCGCGCCAAGCGACACGCCCATTAGATAAAGCGGGTGCTCCGTTCCCAGCATCTGTGCCAGATACGTCACCCACGAGAGCACATTATACCGTTCCCGCACGCCAAATGTAATATGCCGCCCCTGGGAGCGGCCATGCGCCCGTTGGTCGCACAGCAGAAGATGATAGCCCTGCTCATGCAAAAACTGCGCATAGGCCGCAAAGTCAAACGCTGCGCACGAGCGATAGCCGTGGAACAGCAGCACCGTGCCCTTTGCGTTCATGCACGGCAGAAAATCGGCATACAGCAGCTTTCCGTCGTAGCTCACAACGCGCAGCGTCTGCGCAGGCTGCTCCGCGATCCAGCGCGCACCGGCCAGGACCGGTCCGGCAAAATGCGCATACGTCGTGCCGCGCAGGCTTTCCGCTGTCAGCTCCATGCGTTTGCGGGCACGCCCGCTGGCATAGTGTACCTCCATCGCACCGGCAGCGGCAAACGCCGCGCCCGCTGCACCGAGGGCTGCTTTCCAGATCTTCATGCTTCGTTCCCCTTTCCAAGCCGCGCCCAGAAGCGGAACGTCAGCGGCCAGCCACAGCCGGCAGCCAGCACCAGCAAAAAATACCGCACCGCGTCCGCCAGCGTCTGCGGCAGCACCGCGTTCAGCGCGGCCTTCAGCGCCGCTCTGACTGCCAGCAGCACCGCAAGGCCCAGCACCAGCTTGCAAACCTGGCCGTACCACGGCGCGCGCGTGTCAAATTGGATATATCGTTTTTCAAGATAATACACCGGCAGCAGCGCCGCCACCGCGCCAAAGAGCTTGGCCGCGTTCTGCGCGCCGGCAGTCACATTGCCAGCCGCCTCCGCGTCCGGCGCATCCACGCGCAGGCCGCCGGCATAGCCCCAAAACAGCCACGCCAGCACCAGCGCCGCGGCGATCAGCCACGGCAGTGCTTTCTGCATCACGCCCTCCGTGCGGAATGCCGGGTAAAACGCTGCCAGCAGCACGCAGGCCATCAAAAACGCTACGCCCACATCCAGCGGCGTGTGTACGCCCAAATACATCCGCGAAAATGGCACAAGTACAATACAGATCGCGCACACTGCACGCACCCACGGCCGCTTTGTCGTCAGTGCCAGCGCGCCAAACGTGCCCACGGCATTCTGCGTGTGGCCGGATGGGAACGAATATCCGGTCGCTGCTGCGCGGGCGCTTTCCACGATCGTAAACCCGGGGTCCAGCACCCATGGCCGCGGCACACGGCAAACGAGCTTTAAAAACTGATTGCCCAGCGTGCCAAACAGGCCCACCAGAAATACATAATATCCCGTCCGCTTGGAAACGCACCAAAACAGTGCAAACGCCAGCACCAAAAACGCCAGCTCATCACCAAAATACGTTACCACACCAAAAAACGCATTCAGTGCCGGCGTCCGTATTTCCTCCAAAATTCGCAAAAATCCCACGCCCGCTCCTCCGTACTCCTTTGTTTTGGATAGTATACCATCAATTCAGACATTTGCAAACCCCTGCGGTACGACTTGCATTTTTCCCGAAAATTGCTATACTAAATACAACAAAGGCTAGGAAAGGATGTGACCGGGATGTTTTCTGACGAGCCGCGCTGTGTTTATGCGCACAACCCGCTGATGGAGGTCATCTGCCAGCTCCGGTTCCCGGAGATCTTGAAAATCGAAGCCAAAGAGCCATATGAATTTCAGGACGCTGTGCGTGCCCAATATCCGCAATACGCCAAGAAAGTAGAGCAGCTGCCGCCCCTGCAGCAAAACGGCAAAGCCATCCCGCAGGGCACAGTCAACAACTATCAGTTTATCACCGCAGACGGGCAGTGGAAAATCAGCCTGACCAAGGGCTTCATCGCCCTCTCCACACACCGCTATACGCGTTGGGAGGACTTTGCCGCGCGGCTGGACGTAGTGCTGGCCGATTTCATCCGCCTGTATGAACCGGCCTATTTTTCGCGCGTCGGCCTGCGTTACATCAACTTCGTGAGCCGCAAAACACTTGGTCTGGAAGAGCGCGGCTGGCGTGAACTCATCCAGCCGGAATTTCTCGGTCTGATGGCAGATGACGCCGTACAGGAGAGCGCGTTTCAGAAACATGAGCTGACGGCCACGCTCAGCGTACCCGGCGGCGCAAAGGCCAACATCAAAAGCGCCCCCGCCGTGCTGCGCCGTACGGAAAACGCCACCGGCAAAACCACGGAAGAGCGCGTGTTCCTGTTGGACCTTGACCTCTACATGGAGGGCAACACCCCGCTTGGCCACGCCGTTCCGGCACTGAATGTGGTACACGGCAACGCCGGCAGCCTCTTCCGCAGCGCTATCACCGACACGCTGCATGAGGCCATGCAGCCGGAACTCGTGTAAAATCATACGCCTCTCAGGAGTCTTTCCAATTTGGAAAGACTCCTGAGAGCGTGTCAAAAAAGTATTTTTGACACGCTTTCAAACACGAACCGCTATGCTGGGTTCGCGTTTGAGAAGGCCTGCGCCATGCTGCGCGCATAATTTGTGCGCTATAAGCGCACAAATTCCACGACTGAACTTCGTTCTGCATGGGTTCGCCTTGGCCAATCGCACTGCGCATAGCTTGTGCTCTTGGAGGCTCACGCAACTTGCATGGCGTAAAGTATTTTTGGCGACGTGCACGCCGCCGCCGAAAATGATCCGGACTTTTTTCGCGCCTGCGGGCGCGAACTCTGCGAGGCTTTTTTGACGATCTGGCAGGAGTCTTTCCAATTTGGAAAGACTCCTGTTTTTTATATTGACAAACTTCTCTATGTCCTGTAAGTTATACAAGTATGAATTTTACCCCGCAGAAAGGAGCGTCCTATGGCAGCTGGCAAGCATTTACTGGGCCACACAAAGGGCTATCATATTTTCGGCACGGCCAAGGTCGGCGAAAAGGGGCAGATCGTCATTCCCAAAGACGCGCGCACGCTGTTTGACGTAAAGCCTGGGGATACGCTGCTGATTTTGGGCGACGAACGCAGCGGCATCATCGTCACACGCCCCGACGTCATCCGCGATGCAGCGGCGCAGGTATTT
Source organism: uncultured Oscillospiraceae bacterium (assembly GCA_934630555.1). Lineage (GTDB taxonomy): Bacteria > Bacillota > Clostridia > Oscillospirales > Oscillospiraceae > CAG-170. The sequence continues at coordinate 344 of CAKTXB010000115.1, read as the reverse complement.
GAGGATTTGGAAAGAAGTGAGGACACGCAACATGGAGATCTATGAAATGTACGAATCGATCGGCGTGAGCCGGGCCGTATTTGATTATGGTGAGCATGTGCTGGACAGCCTGCAGCAGCGCTTCGCGGCCATTGACCGCACAGCGGAATACAATCAGGCCAAGGTCCTGCGCGCCATGCACCAAAACCGTGTGGACGCGACATGCTTTGCCGCCACCACGGGCTACGGCTATGATGACGTGGGCCGTGAAAAGCTGGAACAGGTCTATGCTGACACCTTTGGCACGGAAGCCGCGCTTGTGCGCCCGCAGATCACGTGCGGCACACACGCGCTGGCCGTGGCGC
>CAKTXB010000114.1 GCA_934630555.1 uncultured Oscillospiraceae bacterium | reverse complement strand
GCGCAAACAGTGCCATGCCGCCCTGCGGCATGGCGTGCGCCGCAAGGCTCAGGCTCATCGGCCACGTGAGCGACACCGCAAAGCCGCTCAGCGCGCAGCCCGCAAGATTCAGCACCGGCCACGGCGCCAGCGCAATGAGCAGATACCCCAGAATGCACCCCAGCGCCGACGCGCCAAGTACCCGCGGAGTGGCGTCGTCGTCAAACCGCGCGCCCAGCACACGGCCAAAGCCCATGAACAGTGCAAACAAGCACGGTCCTGCCAGATCGCCGACCGTCTTGCTCACGCCAAGGCCCGTTTCCACCAGCGACGAGGCCCACTGGCTCACGGCCAGTTCCGTCGCTCCGGCGCACGTCATCATCACCAGCAGCAGCCAGAACAGGCGGCTGCGCAGCAGCGCGCGCAGCTGCTTGCGCGGCGCAGCTTCTTCACCAAACGTATCCAGCGGCGCGCGGATGAACAGCAGCGCGTTCAAAAGCGGCACAGCCGCCCAGATGCGCGCCAGCACCCGCCACTGCGCCACGCCGCACAGCGAGAAAAACAGCGTCGAACCCAAGATCACCAGCACCTCGCCCCAGGCAAAGCACGAGTGCAGCAGGTTCATCATGGCGTTTTTGCGCTTTGTGGGGCACGCCTCCAGAATGGGGCTGACCAACACCTCAATGAGTCCTGCCCCAATGGCATACACCACCGACGCGATCAGCATCCCCGCGTACGCGTCCGCCAATATGTCCGGCAGTACGGACAAAAGAAAAAAGCCCACCGATGCAAACAGGTGCGCGGCAATAATACACACGCGGCAGCCCAGCCGCGCCACAATGGGCGAGGAGACCAGGTCCACAAACAGCTGTGTAAAAAACGTCACGCTGATCAGCAGCGCGATCTGATCCAAGCTCAAGCCAAATTCCGCACGGAAGCGGACATACAGCAGCGGCGCAAATGTGCAGATGGCCGCCTGAACGGTGTAGCCGATGAAGCACCCGGCGATCGTCTGCCGGTAGCTCCCGGTCCTCTGGTGCATGGGAATATCCTCCAATTCTGCCAAAGGGCAACATTCTGTTCGAGTATAGCAAATTTTTGCCGCTATTGCAATAAAATTGTCCAAAACGGCAGGATCCGGCAGTTGAGCACACACGCAGCCTGTGGTACAATTTAAAAAGACAGAAAGGGAGGGATGCGCGTGATCTATCTGGACAACGCCGCCACAACGCTGTACAAGCCGCCGTGCGTCGTACAGGCCGTGGCCGAGGCCATGACAAGCATTGCCAACAGCGCCCGTGGGGCCTATGGCAGCAGTCTGGACGCGGCGCGGGTGCTCTATGGCGCGCGGGAAAAATGCGCAGCACTGTTTGGACTTTCCCACCCGGAGCGTGTGTGCTTCACCATGAACTCCACCGAAGCGCTGAACATTGCCATAAACGGCACGCTCACCCCTGCCGACCACGTCATTTCCACCGACTGTGAGCACAACTCCGTCCTGCGCCCGCTCTACCGGCTGCGTGAAGCCGGCATGGGCCTGGACTTCGTGCCCGCCGACAGGCGCGGCGATCTTGACTATGACGATCTTGCCCGCCTGCTGCGGCCCAACACCCGCGCCGTCGTGTGCACGCACGCATCAAACCTGACCGGCAATGTGCTCGATCTTGCCCGCATCGGCAGCTTCTGCTGCGCGCACGGGCTGCTGTTTCTCGTAGACGCATCGCAGACGGCGGGCGTGCTGCCCATCGACATGGAGCGCCTGCACATCAGCATCCTCTGCTTCACTGGCCACAAGAGCCTGCACGGCCCGCAGGGCACAGGCGGTCTTTGCGTTGCGCCGGGTGTGGATGTGCGCCCCTGGTGCGTGGGCGGCACCGGCGTGCAGACCCATCTGGAGCACCAGCCGGAGCAGTATCCGGCCCATCTGGAAGCCGGTACGCGCAACGGCCACGGCATCGCAGGCCTGTCCGCCGCGCTGGACTACATCACCGGCATCGGCCTTGAAACCATCTGCGCCCACGAAGCTGCGCTGGCGCGCCGGTTCTATGACGGCGTGCGCGCCATCCCGGGCGTCACGGTCTACGGCGACTTCACCCAGCCTGTCCGCGCGCCCATCGTCACCCTCAATCTGGCAGGGTTCGACTGCGCGGAGCTGGCAGACATACTCTGGGCCGACTACGGCATCGCCACCCGCGCGGGCGCGCACTGCGCGCCCCGGCTGCACCGGGCGCTTGGAACGGAGCAGACCGGTTCCGTGCGCTTCAGCTTCGGCTATGAAAACACACAGGAGGAAGTGGACGCCGCGCTTTCGGCGCTGCGCCATATCGCAGAGGAATGAGAGAGGCAAAATCGTATTTGATCGTGACGTTCCACACCACCGCCGCCGCCATGGCCATGGAAAAGCGCTGTGCTGCGGCAAATATCCCCGGCCGGCTCATGCCCACGCCGCGCGCGCTGTCGGCTGACTGCGGCATCTGCTGGCGCGGCAGCATTGCCGACCGCACCGCAACGGAGCAGGCCGCCACAGGGCTGGATGTGGAACAAATGGCGGAAGTCCTGCTGTGATCCTGAAAAAAGAATCACGCTGGCAGAAATTTCTGCACCCCGTTCGTTGTATTTTACAAAAAATCATTGTATAATGATAAAAAATTTTTAGTTTGTTCTAAAAAGGCCGGAGCTTACGGTGGCGTATGCCGAGAACAGCTTGCTGTGACGTAGACCCGAGAACGCAAAAAGGAGTCTTAGGTATGGCGGTTTTCTTTGTAAACGGTCAGGAAGTGACGGTGGAAAAAAACCAGAAGCTGCTGCGCTATCTGCGCGACGTGCTGCATCTGACCAGCGTGAAGGACGGCTGCTCGGAGGGCGCGTGCGGCGCGTGCACCGTGCTGGTGGACGGCTGGCCGGTGCGCGCCTGCACGCCGGACACCGATTCTCTTGCCGGGCGGCATATCCTTACGGTGGAGGGGCTCAGCGACTGGGAAAAGGAGCTGTACACGTTCTGCTACGGCGAAGCCGGCGCGGTGCAGTGCGGTTTCTGTATCCCCGGCATGGTGCTGTGCACCAAGGCGCTGCTGGATAAAAATCCCGATCCGACGGAGGCCGACATCAAAAACGCCCTGCGCAACAACTACTGCCGCTGCACGGGCTATGTCAAGATCTTTGAGGCCGTGCGTCTGGCGGCCAAATATAAAAAGCTCGGCCATGTGCCGCAGCCGTCCGAAACCGACTGGAAGATCGGCTCCAGCGTCCACCGTCTGGACGTGGAGGAAAAAGTGCTGGGCTACGGCAAATACCCCGACGACTGGTATGTGCCGAATATGATGTATGGCGGCGCCGTGCGCGCCAAATACGCCCGCGCGCGCGTCAAGTCCATCGACGCCTCGGCGGCGCTGGCCATGCGCGAGGTGCGCGCCGTGCTCACCGCCGATGATGTGCCCGGCAGCAATCTGGTCGGCCACATCAAGCACGACCAGTATACGCTCGTACCGGTAGGCGCATTGACGCACTATCTCGGCGACGCCATCTGCCTTGTGGTTGCCGAAACGCAGGAGGCGCTGGAAAAGGCCAAAAAGCTCGTCAAGGTCGAATATGAGGTCCTGCCCGCCGTCCACAGCCCCGAAGAGGCCGCCGCGCCGGACGCGCCGCGCGTCTTTGATGAAGAGGGCACAAACGTACAGGCCATGCGCCACGTGTCGCGCGGCGATGCTGCCGGCGCGATCGCCCGCTCCAAATACGTCATCTCGCGCCACTTTGAAACGCCGTGGACGGAGCACGCGTTTTTGGAGCCGGAGTGCTGCGTGACTTACCGCGACACCGACGGCGATGTGATGCTGCTCACCACCGATCAGTCGGCGCATACCACGCTGCATGAATGCTCCCTGCTGCTGGGCAGCAAAAAAGTCAAGGTGCAGAACCAGCTCGTAGGCGGCGGCTTCGGCGGCAAGGAAGATATGTCCGTCCAGCACCACGCCGCGCTCATTACATACGTCACGGGCATGCCCGTCAAGGTCAAGCTCAGCCGCGCCGAATCGCTGCTCGTGCACCCCAAGCGCCACCCGTTCTGGATGGACTTCACGCTCGGCTGTGATGAAAACGGCATCATTCAGGGCGTCCAGGCCAAGGTGTGTTCCGACACCGGCGCGTTCGCCTCACTCGGCGGCCCGGTGCTTGAGCGCGCGTGCACCCACGCCGCCGGGCCATATGCCTACGAAAATTTTGAGATCGAAGGCACCGCCTACTATACCAATAATCCCCCCGCCGGTGCGTTCCGCGGCTTTGGCGTCACGCAGACGTGCTTTGCCATGGAAAGCCTGCTGAACGAAATGGCTGACAAGGTCGGCATCACCCCGTGGGAGATCCGCTACCGCAACGCCATCCGCCCCGGCGGCGTGCTGCCGAACGGCCAGATCGTCGGCCCGGAGACCGGCCTTGTGGAAACACTGGAGGCCGTAAAGGACGAATATGAGGCCGCGTGGAAGGCCGGCAAGCCCATCGGTCTGGCCTGCGCCATGAAAAATGCGGGCGTCGGCGTCGGCCTGCCAGACTACGGCCGCTGCAAGCTCATCGTGGAGGCAGACGGCAAGCTGCACATCTATGCCGGCGCCAGCTGCATTGGCCAGGGCGTCGGCACGGTGCTGGTACAGATGGTCGTCACAAACACGCCGCTGCACCGCGACGATATTGTCTATGAGCGCTCCAACACCTGGATCGCGCCCGACTCCGGCGACACATCCGGCTCGCGCCAGACGCTCATCACCGGCGAAGCCTGCCGCCGCGCGTGTGAGGAATTCTGCAAGGTCTATACCGGCGATCTTGCCGCCATGGCCGGACAGGAGTTCTACGGCGAATACTACGCCAAGACCGACCCGTTGGGCGCGAACAAGCCGAACCCCGTGTCGCACGTGGCCTACGGCTACGCCACACAAGTATGTATTCTTGACCCAAAAACCGGCAAGATCGACAAGCTGATCGCTGCGCATGATGTTGGCAAGGCCGTGAACCCCAGATCCTGTGAAGGGCAGATCGAGGGCGGCGTGGTCATGAGCATGGGCTATGCGCTGCGCGAGCAGTTCCCCATCGACGAGAATTGCAGGCCCATCGACAAGTTCGGCAAGCTCGGTCTGTTCCGCGCGCATGAGATCCCGGAGATCAAAGCCATTGTCATTGACAAGCCGGGGCTGGATAAGGCCTGCGGCGCCATCGGCATTGGCGAGATCACATCCATCCCCACCGCGCCGGCCATTGCCGACGCCTACTTCCGGCTGGACGGTGAGCGCCGCGAGATGCTGCCGCTGGCCCATACGCCGTATGAAAGGAAGGACTGAGCCATGGCTGTAAAACGACTTGGTAAAAACGCGGCTTTTGTCGCCTGCAACGGCGGCTGCCGCGCCACGGCGGACTGCCGGTACGGCTGCGTGGCGTGCGGCGTGTGCGTGAGCGTCTGCAAATTCGAGGCCATTGAAATAAACGCGCTTGGCGTGGCCGAGGTCCATGAGGATCGGTGCATCGGCTGCGGCCGGTGCGTCAAGGAGTGCCCGCGCGGCGTCATCGGCCTGCATGAGCGCCTGAACCCCATTGTGGTGCGGTGCAGCAACCATGATCTCGGCAAAAACGCCCGCGCCATGTGCTCCGTCAGCTGCATCGGCTGCGGAATATGCGAAAAGGCGTGCCCGTCAGGCGCCATACGCGTGCAGGAGCATCTGGCCCGGCTGGATGACAGCCTCTGCCTGTCCTGCGGTCAGTGCCTTGTCCAATGCCCGCGCGGCGTCATCGGCGATGTGCGCGGCATCCTCCGCGGCAAGGCATAAGGCCTGCCCGGCGCGCATAAAACTGTAAAAATAAACGCTCCGGCTGTGCGAACCTCGCACAGCCGGACTTGTGAATGGTGTTTTTTTATGGCAAATTCTTTTCTTAAAAAATACGTGCAAAAGCGCGGCGCGCCGGGCGACCTGGCCGTGCGTACCGCGTGCGGACGGCTGTCGGGCATTGTAGGCATTGTCTGCAACGTGCTGCTGTTTGCCGCCAAGCTGACGATCGGCGCGTTGTCCGGCAGCGTATCCATCACAGCGGACGCCGTCAACAACCTTTCCGATGCCTCCGGCGCACTCGTCACGCTCATCGGCTTTCAAATGGCCGCCAAGCCCGCCGACCGGGAGCATCCCTACGGCCACGACCGGCTGGAATATCTCAGCGGCCTTGTGGTGGCCGCGCTCATCCTGCTCATCGGCGCGGAGCTGGTCAAAACATCCGTGCAGAAGATCCTCCATCCGCAGCCGGTCGAATTTTCGCTTGCCGTGCTCATCGTGCTGCTGGCCTCCATCGGCGTGAAGCTGCTGCTGGCGCTGTTTAACCGCGATCTTGGCCGCCTCATCGCCTCCCCCGCGCTGGAGGCCACCGCAGCCGACAGCCGCAACGACGTCCTCGCGACTGCTGCCGTTCTCGCCGCCTGTGTGCTCGGCCACG
>CAKTXB010000113.1 GCA_934630555.1 uncultured Oscillospiraceae bacterium | reverse complement strand
GAAAACGGCGACACGGTCGTGCTGGACTTTGAAGGCTTTGTGGACGGCAAGCCCTTTGACGGCGGCAAGGCAGAGCAGTATTCCCTGAAGCTGGGCAGCGGATCGTTCATTCCCGGCTTTGAAGAGCAGCTCGTTGGCCTGAAGGCCGGCGAGGAGAAGGACGTGAACGTCACGTTCCCGCAGGAGTATGCACCGGAGCTGGCCGGTAAGGATGCCACGTTCAAGTGCAAGATCCATGAGGTCAAGCAGGAAACGCTGCCGGAGCTGGACGATGAGTTCGCAAAGGATGTTTCCGAGTTTGAAACCATGGCTGCCCTGCGCAAGGACATCAAGGCCCGCTTTATGAAGTCCCGTCAGGAAGAAACCGACCGCGTGTTTGAAAACGACTGCGTGGAGCTGGCTGCCAAGAACATGACGTGCGACATTCCGAACTGCATGATCGAAGAGCAGCTGGACAAGCACCTTGACCAGTTTGCCTATCAGCTGCAGATGCAGGGTATGAAGCTGGAAGACTACGCCAAGATGATGGGCGGCGACATGAATGCCATGCGTAATTCCATGCGTCCGATGGCGGAACAGACCGTGCGCTCCAACATCCTGCTGAGCCAGATCGTGGACGCTGAGAAGATCGAAGTCAGCGACGAAGAGATCGAAGAAGAGCTCAAGAAGATGGCCGAGCAGTATCAGATGGAGCTGGACAAGGTCAAGGAGCTTGTTCACAAGGAATCCGTCAAGGCCGACCTTGCTGCCAAGAAGGCTGTAAAGCTGATCGTGGATAACGCCGTTGTCGTGGAAAAGAAGCCCGAGAAGAAGACCGCGGCCAAGAAGCCGGCTGCCAAAAAGACCGCCAAGAAGGTCGAGGAAGCTGCCGAAGAGAAGGAAGAGAAGACTGAGGAATAAATTTCCGGCCGGATGGTTAGAATGTTTCATCCGAAGAAAGGAGTTCCGTTATGAGTTTAGTACCGTATGTAGTTGAGCAGACCAGCCGCGGAGAGCGGTCGTATGACATTTTCTCCCGTCTGCTCAATGACCGTATCATTATGCTGTCCGAAGAGGTGAACGCCACCACGGCAAGCCTGGTCGTGGCCCAGATGCTGTATCTGGAGGCGCAGGACCCGGACAAGGACATCCAGTTTTACATCAACAGCCCCGGCGGCAGCGTTACCGACGGCATGGCCATCTATGACACCATGCAGTATATCAAATGTGATGTTTCCACCATCTGCATCGGCATGGCCGCGTCCATGGGCGCGTTCCTGCTCTCCTCCGGCGCCAAGGGCAAGCGCATTGCGCTGCCGAATGCGGAGATCATGATCCACCAGCCGCTTGGCGGCACGCAGGGTCAGGCCACGGATATGCAGATCCACGTGGAGCGGATGCTGAAGATCAAGCAGCGTCTGAATGAGATCTTGTCGCAGAACACCGGAAAGCCCATTGAAACGATTCGGCAGGACACGGAGCGCGACAATTTCATGACCGCCGAGGAGGCCAAGGCCTACGGCCTGATCGACAAGGTCATCTATACCCGATAATCACAAGCACGAAAGGAAGAGGCGGCATGGCGAAAGACAGTATCCGCTGCTCCTTCTGCGGCAAGCGGCAGGAGCAGGTCAATCGGATCATTGCCGGACCGAATGTGTATATCTGCGACGAATGTGTGCAGCTTTGCTCCAGCATTCTGCGTGATGAGATGCACCCGGGCAAAACGTCGGAGCTGGAACTGCCCGACACGCTCCCGACTCCGCAGGAGATCAAAACCTATATGGACCGGTATATCATCGGACAGGAAGCAGCCAAGGTCGCGCTGTCCGTGGCGGTCTATAACCACTATAAGCGCATCTACTTTGAAAACAAGTCGGATGTGGAACTGCAGAAGAGCAATATTCTGCTTATCGGCCCGACGGGTTCCGGCAAGACGCTCTTTGCGCAGACGCTTGCCAAAATTCTGAACGTTCCGTTTGCGATTGCGGATGCTACCACGCTGACCGAGGCTGGCTATGTGGGCGAGGATGTGGAAAACATTCTGCTGCGTCTGCTGCAGGCGGCTGATTTTGATGTGGAGCTGGCGCAGCGCGGCATCATCTACATTGACGAGATGGACAAGATCGCCCGCAAGTCGGAGAACACATCCATCACGCGTGACGTATCCGGTGAGGGCGTGCAGCAGGCGCTGCTGAAGATCCTGGAGGGCACAGTCGCAAACGTTCCGCCGCAGGGCGGACGCAAGCACCCGCAGCAGGAGTTCATCCAGATCGACACCACAAACATTTTGTTCATCTGCGGCGGCGCGTTCGATGGGTTGGACAAGATCATTGGCAAGCGCACGGACCGTTCGTCTATCGGCTTTGACTCGCCGGTGGAGAGCAAAAAGGGCCGCGATGTGGGCCAGCTGTTCCAGCTGGTGCAGCCGCATGATCTGCTGAAATTCGGGATCATTCCGGAGCTGGTGGGCCGCCTGCCGGTCATCACATCGCTCAACAGTTTGACGAAGGATGACCTTGTGCGCATCCTGACCGAACCGAAAAACGCGCTCTGCAAGCAGTATACAAAACTGCTGGAATACGATGGCGTGCAGCTCAGCTTTGAAACGGCTGCGCTGGAGACCATTGCAGAAAAGGCCATTGAGCGCCAGATCGGCGCGCGTGGTCTGCGGGCCATTATGGAAAGCGTCATGCAGAGTATTATGTATGACATTCCGTCTGACCCCACCATTCAGAGCGTGCGCATTACGGCCGCGTGTGTACGCGGCGAGGAGCCACCGCACATTGAGCGCGACGCGTCCAAGCCGCGGCTGGCGATCCGCAACGCGGGCGTGACGCTGTAACAGCATTCAAAAGTAATAAGCGACCGTGCCCGGCACCGTTGCTTATTACTTTTGTCATATTTCCCGAGAAAGGAGTTTTCTCATGTACGATTTTGAACGTCCGGTCTGCCTGCCAGTGCTGGCCTTGCGCGGATTATGCGTATTTCCCGAAATGGTGACGCATTTCGACGTAGGCCGCAAAAAATCCGGCCGAGCGGTGGAGGAAGCCATGCGCGAGGATCAGCGGATCTTCCTTGTGGCGCAGCAGGATGTGCAGCTGGACGATCCGGCGCGCAGCGACCTCTACTCCGTTGGCACGATCGCGACCATCCGGCAGATCCTGCGCCTGCCGGGCAACAATATGCGCATTTTGGTGGAGGGCGTCTGCCGCGCGCAGCTGATGGATGTCATCCACACGGAGCCGTATCTCTTTGGCCGTGTGCTGCCGTTGAGCGAGCAGACGGTCAACAGCGCTGCGCCGAAAACGCAGGCGCTGATGCGGCAGGCACAGACACAGCTGGAGCATTTTGTGGATCTGGCTGCCAAGAATCTGGCGGATGCGTTGCCCAATGTGCTTTTAGACGTCAGACCAGGGTATTTAGCGGATTTTATTGGGCAAAACGCGAGCTTTTCCTATCAGGAAAAGCAGAAATTGCTGGAGCAGTTGCACCCGATCCGGCGACTGGAACAGGCGACAGTTTTTCTGGCGAAGGAACTGGATATTCTCGACTTGGAAAATGACATTTCCGAAAAGGTACAGCAGCGGGTGGACAAGGGGCAGCGCGAGTATTACCTGCGGGAGCAGCTGCACGCCATCCACGAGGAGTTGGGCGACAGCGACGAGGCGGAGGACGACGACCACTATGCCGACAAAATTCGCGCTTTGCAGCTGCCGGAGGAAACAGAGGAGAAGCTGCTGGGCGAGTGCCGCCGCCTGTCACGGCAGCAGCCCAGCTCAGCAGAGGCTTCGGTGCTGCGCAACTATCTGGACCTTGTGCTGGAACTGCCGTGGAACACGCGAACGCAGGAGCGCGTGAATGTGAAAAGCGCGCGGCGCATTCTGAACGCTGACCACTTTGGCCTTGAAAAGGTGAAGGAACGCATTCTGGAAACGCTGGCCGTGCGTCAGCTCGCGCCGCAGCTGCCGGGGCAGATCTTATGTCTGGTCGGCCCGCCGGGCGTTGGCAAGACTTCTATTGCGCTGAGCATTGCGCGGGCGCTGAACCGCAATTATGCACGCATCGCGCTGGGCGGCGTGCATGATGAGGCGGAGATCCGCGGCCATCGCAAGACGTATATCGGTGCGATGCCGGGGCGGATCATTGCGGCGGTGTCACAGGCAAAGTCAAAAAACGCGCTGCTGGTGCTGGACGAGATCGACAAGCTGGGCAGCGATTACCGCGGCGACCCGTCGTCGGCGCTGCTGGAGGTGCTGGACGCGGAGCAGAACGCCACGTTCCGCGATCACTATTTGGAAGTACCGTTTGATCTGCACGAGTGTATGTTTATCGCTACGGCCAACACACTCGATACGGTGCCGCGCGCGCTGCTGGACCGCATGGAGGTCATTGAGCTTGGCTCGTACACCGATGAGGAGAAGCTGCAGATCGCAAAACGTCATTTGCTGCCGAAACAGCTGGAGCGGCACGGCATTGAAAAGGGCACGGTGCGGCTGACGGATGACGCCATCCGCGAGATCATTGCGTGCTATACGCGTGAGTCCGGTGTGCGGAATCTGGAACGGGAGCTGGCGGCGGTGTGCCGTAAGTGCGCCATGCGCTTTGTGGCGGACAATGCGCCGAAGCGTATCCGGGTGACAGGGGCGAATCTGGAGGACTTCCTGGGGCCGCGCCGGTTCTTGCCGGATGAGCTGCCTGTGAGCGATCCGGTCGGGCTTGTGACCGGGCTTGCATGGACGCAGGTCGGCGGTGAAACGCTGGAGGTCGAGGTAAACGTCGTGGACGGCACGGGCAAGCTGGAGCTGACGGGAAATCTGGGCGATGTGATGAAGGAGTCCGTCTATGCGGCCATGAGCTATATCCGTTCGCGCACGGCGCAGTATCATCTGGCACCGGACTTTTATAAAACGAAGGACATTCACGTCCACTTCCCGGAGGGAGCGGTGCCGAAGGACGGGCCGTCGGCGGGCATTACCATCTGCACGGCCATCGTGTCGGCGCTGACCGGCGCGCCGGTGCGGCGGGATGTTGCCATGACAGGCGAAATTTCCATTCGCGGACGTGTGCTTCCGATCGGCGGGCTGCGCGAAAAGACCATGGCCGCACTGCGCCATGGCGTGCATACCGTGATCATTCCGGCGGCAAATGAAAAGGACCTGCAGGACATTGACCCGACGGTGCGCAATGCGCTCAACTTTATCACCGCGCGCCATGTGGACACGGTGATCGAGGCGGCGCTGGATCTGTCGGTATTGAGCAGCGCTGCCGCGCCGGAGGCAGAGGAGACTGATGTGTTGGCCCTGCCGCCCAAGAAAGCGGTGCGGCAAAAGCCGGGCATCCGGCAGTGAGGAGCTGTGTATGAATCTGCACAACGCGGAATTTGTCCGCTCCATCGTGTCCGTGGCTGACTGCCCGAAGGACGGCCTGCCGCAGATCGCCTTTGCGGGGAAGTCGAACGTGGGCAAATCGTCGGTCATCAACTGCCTTTTGCGGCGGAAGAACTTTGCCCGGGTGGGGGAATCGCCCGGAAAGACAACGCACATCAATTTTTTCTGCATTGATAAGACGCTGTATTTTGTGGATCTGCCGGGCTATGGCTATGCCAAGGTGCCGATGAAGGAAAAAGAGCGCTGGGCAAAGCTCATGGAGCAGTACTTTGCCGCAGAGGATACGCTCACGCGCGGTGTAATGATCGTGGACGCGCGGCACAAGCCGACGGCAAACGATGTGACGATGGCGGAGTGGTTCAAGGCCTCTGGCCGGCCGTTTGCCGTGGTGGCCAACAAGATGGACAAGCTCAAGAAAAGCGAGATCGAGCCGAACCTCGCCTGCATCCGCCAGACGCTGGCGCTGGCGGAGGCGGTGCAGCTCATCCCGTTCTCGGCGCAGAGCGGCCTTGGCCGCGACGCACTGCTGGGCTATATTACGGCGGAAAACTAAGGCGGCACCGCATCCTTGCGTCGGCGCACCGCAAAAGACCGCTGTCCGGGTGCGTTGAGAGTTGGAGGAATACACCCGAAGGAAAAGAGGCGGCGGGAGCCGCCTCTTTGAGCGTGTCAAAAAAGTGTTTTTGACACGCTTTCAAACGCGAACCGCTGCGCTGGGTTCGCGTTTGAGAAGGCCTGCGCCATGCTGCGCGCATAATTTGTGCGCTTACAGCGCACAAATTCCACGACAGAACTTCGTTCTGCATGGGTTCGCCTTGGCCAATCGCACTGCGCATAGCTTGTGCTCTTGGAGGCTCACGCAACTTGCATGACGTAAAGTATTTTCGGCGACGTACACGCCGCCGCCGAAAATGATCCGGACTTTTTTCGCGCCTGCGGGCGCGAACTCTGCGAGGCTTTTTTTGACGATCTGAAAGAGGCGGCGGGAGCCGCCTCTTTTGCATCCGGTGCTCTGGTAACCGCTGATTCAATCGCCTGCGGCCATCAGCGGATCTTTTGCCACAACTGTGCAGTTCGGAAAACGCGAAATAC
>CAKTXB010000112.1 GCA_934630555.1 uncultured Oscillospiraceae bacterium | reverse complement strand
GTTCGCCACGGCGCAGCGGAACATCATCGCAGCCAGCTGCTCGCGCGTGATGACGCCCGTCATGTTTGTGCCGTCGGAAATGCCATTCTTCATGGCCCACTGGCGGCCCGCTTCATACCACGGGCTGCTCTTGGCCGTGTCCTCGCCGCCCAGACGCGCCAAAATCGTCACGATCATGCCGCGTGTCGTATCGGCGTTCGGGCTGAACTGGCTGCTCGACGTGCCGGTCATGAGACCGTTCTCGGACACGTAATCCACCGCATCCGCAAACCAGTCGCTGCTGCGCACATCGCGGAAGCCGCCGTCCGTTTCGGCTTCGTCCGCAGCGTCCTGCCTGCTGCTGCCCTTGGCGGGCTGTGTGGGCAGATCGCTGCGGCCGCTTTCTGTCTTAACGGTGGCCGAAACGTGCTGCTCCGGGCGGATGACGTCCGTCAGCACTGCGTCCGCGCCGTCGGCGCGCAGTAGCACCTTGCTGCTTTCTTCGCCCCACAGCTTCGTCACAGCACCGTTTGCCGTGGCATAGCCCGCGTCCGCGCCGTCCGGGCAGCCCGCGTGCGCGGCATGCAGGACTTCATCCAGCGTGATCTTGCCGTCGTAGTCGCGGTCAGCCACAGTCACGGCCTCGTCCTGCAGGGCCATGGTGTGCTGGTTATACAGCGTCACATACACCGTCTGCGTCACCGGCTGCACAGGCTCTGCATAGGCCGCGCCGGCCGTCATGCACACGTAGTAGTTCTTCACCGTGCCGTCCTCCGCCGTGACCTCAACGCGCACATAGGCGGGCGTGGTCGCCGCATCCTGATAGTAGAGCTTGCAATATTTATTACCCATGTTTTCCGACAGCTTGAGCTCACCGGTTTCTTCCTTCTGGCCGGTACGCTTCACGTCGATCCCTGAAACGGCATACACGCGCATGGTCGCGCGCTTGTCTGCAGCGTCTGCCCACAGGTAGATCCGACTATATCTGTCAGAAGTAACACCTGTCGCGGTATAATCCGTCGCAGCAGGGTCAAACGCCGGGGTGAGCGGCCGCTGGTTGTTGGCAAGTGTATTATCCTCCGTCGTCACCACCAACTTGGAAAGGTCCGCGTTCTGCGAGATGCGCCGGATGTTCACCGTGTAGGTTTTCGTATCCCCGTTCGAGGCCGTGACCACAATGGTAGCAACGGCTTCGTCTGCTTCGCTCATGTCCAGCGTCACCTGGTTCGCCTCGCCGTTCACCGTGGTTGCCGCACCCTTGTAGCCCGTGGCCGCAATGGTCAGCTGCTTCGTTTCCGGCGGCACCAGCAGCGTCCGCTCCGATGCGTTGGACGGCTCCATGGTCTGCATCGCGCCGCCGTTTACGGAGTAGGAGATGGATCCTACATTGGCCAGCGTCTTGCCGACGGCCATGACCGCGCCGGAGTCGTTTTTATAAAAGAGCGTGCCGTTGCGGTCGCAGACCGGGCTGACGATGCAGAACTGCGCGTGGCCCGCCGCGTCGTAAATTTCCGTGTTCACCGGGTGGGCATAGTCGTTTTTATCGACCATGGTCATCATGATGCCGCCCGGGAAGTAGTTGTAGGTGTTGTAGAAATACAGCTTGCCCTCGGCCTCATAGGCGGTGGACAGCAGGGGAGAGGACTGTGCATAGGCCGGCATATCCACACTGCCAACGTAAGCCAGCGTGTCGGCGTCGGCAATGTAGAAGCCGCCCGCGCCGCTGGCATCCGCCACAACGCCGCTGCCGCCGCAGAAGAATACATGGTCGTCATAGACCAGCGGCGTGCTGGTGATACGCGAGGCGAACTTTTCGCTCTCCTTCAGGTCGCTCAGCTCGCCCGTCTGCTCGTTCAGCGCGGCGGAGTAGAGATAGCCGCCCGTGCTGGTGAGATAGACGCGGCCGCGTTCGGCGTCATACGTCGGCGTGGCGCGCACGTTGCCCCACAGGCCGGTGAGCTTGCTGATGGTCTCGCCGGTGCGCTTGTCCAGCGAATACATGGACGCCGTCTGCGTGTCTGCGCCGCCCTCAGCGGTGGAGCCGAAGATGAGCGCGTTGCCGCGCACAAGATTGCCGGCCCAGTAGAAGCCGCCGGCAAACGCGCGCCGCCACATCGGGATCTTTTCCTCGTCCGTGCGCGTCGGGTCCTCGTCCGTCACGCTCAGGCAAACCAGATTTCTGTCGTCCTTTGCATCGCCGCTCGACCAGCCAACATACAGATAGCCGTCAGAATACGTAATGGGCGCGTTGGCCTGCGCATTCTTCCCCAGCGGGTCATGATAGACCCACAGCGGCTCGAGCGTTTCGGCGTTGAACGCCTGAATGTAGCCGCCGCCCAGCGGGCAGAAGATCATGCCCTCGGCGTACGTGGGCGGGATACTGCCCCAGCTGCACGCCGCCACCATCTGTTGCTGTGCGAGCACGGAGCCGTCCTCCAGACTCACCTTGAAAAGGCAATATTTCTGGCTCGAGCCAACCCCTGCGCCGCCCATGTAGACATATGCGTTGTCCACAATGATGCCGATGCTCGGCGCGTTGCTCCAGGATTTATACTCGTCCTCAATGACCCACTTCAGCCCCGTTTCCATGGGGTCGATGGGCAGGGCCGCATCCGTGATGGACATATTGACGTCGCTGTTGCGGAAATCGCGCCACTGCACGTCAAGGCCTGTTTTGAGCTTGTCATTTTCAGGCGCGCGCTGGAGCGTCACATCCACCGTGCCCGCCGCAGCGTGCTCCACGTGCACGTCTGCCGCCACATAGCCGTAGCAGGCCGCGGTGTAGGAATACGCCTGCGTTTCCATAATGCTGTACGTGCCGTCCGCCTCCGGCCGGATGGGCAGGCCGTTGTGGTCATACACGGCCAGCTGCGCCTCCGCCGGCGTAACGTTGAAGCGCACCGCCACCGGCTCGACCTTCTGCACCGTCAGCCGATAGGTCGTTTCCGCCGTGTCCTTGGCCACGCGGATGTTGATGACATTTTCGCCGTTCACAAGGTCAATGACGTTGGAGTCGCCGCCGTTGTAGGTAACGGTGTAGGCGCTGCTGTACGGCTCGGCGTTGATCGTGATCTGGCTTGCCGACGTAGCGGCGGTGTAGGCCGTTGTCGCCGCGTTGAACGTTTCATTCAGCGCCACATCCGTAATAGACAGCGTCTTGAGCGTCAAAAGGCGCTCCGCGACCACGGTATAGGTCTGCGTGTTATTCGTCTTAGCATCAACGACTGTGATCGTCATGGTGTTGCCCGTAGTGCCGGTGGAAATAAATTTCTGCCGCGGCATCAACCTGCCGGCCTTTAGCAGGGCTGCACTAATGGCAGACTTCATTTCTTTACCATCTGTTCCTGTGTAGGTAACGCTGACCGTTGACCCTGTCGGGGCGCTGCTTGAGAGCTTTGCGCCCAGAGTAAACATTGCGTTGCTGTCCGGCACGTAGGCCGTCACAGTGTGCCCGTCGCTGCTGACTGTGGTTTCGTACAGCCCCGCTGTGCTGGCGTCGGGCATTCCCATCTTTACACCCGCATAGATGTCGGACAAATAGCCCTCCACCTGTGCAGCGCCCGCCGAAACCGGCAGCAGCCCCACCACCAGCACCAAAGCCAGCAGCAGGCATACCGATCTGTTTTTCTTCATGGTTTCCTCCTTATTCTTGCGGGGTTGGGCCCCCGTGCTTTACAGCTTTACAGCAGCGCGCATCGCCCAAACAGGCGCGGTTTCAGGCTGCCTGAAACCATGTGAAGCGCGCTTCACATGAAACGTATTGAAAATAAAAGATCCGTGCGCCTTTCGGCTGCACGGACTGCTCCTGTCTGCGGAATGTCCGGCTGCGGAAACGGCGCAAGCCGACGCACAGCACGGCGTATCTGACTTGGCCCATCGGGGCCTTACAGTGACCTTCTCGCGGGGAATCGCACCCCATTCCGCCGCCCGCGCCGCAAAAGCCGCGCGGGGGAGCTGCGCACCTGTTCAGTTGTGCCTATCATAGCAATTTACGCCCGCGTTTTCAATCCCTTTCTGCAAATTTTTCCAAAAAAGCTGCGCACGGTTTTCGTGCGCAGCACCTTTCTGCAAAGCCCCGGCCAGGCCGCAGCCTTTATACGATCACGCCTCCGCCCAGCACCGTGTCGCCGTCATACAGCACCACAGCCTGCCCGGGCGTAATGGCGCGCTGCGGCGCGTCAAACACCACCTGTGCGCGTCCATCTTCCAGCACCCGCACCGTGCAGGGCTGCTCCGCGTGGCGGTAGCGGATCTTTGCGCTGGCGCGGAACTCCCGCGGCGGCACGTCAAATGCCATCCAGTTCATGTCCTGTGCCGTGAGCGCAGGGGAATAGAGCGCCTCGTCGCGGCTGAGCACCACCTCGTTGCGCGCTGCGTCAATGCGCTTCACATACAGTGGCGTTTCGGCAGCAATGCCCAGCCCCTTGCGCTGGCCAATGGTGTAATGGATAATGCCGCGGTGGCGGCCCAGCACGTGGCCGCTTTCATCCACAAAGCTTCCCTCCGGATACACCTTGCCCGTTGTGCGCTCAATAAACGCCGCATAGTCGCCGTCCGGCACGAAGCAGATGTCCTGACTGTCCGGCTTGCTGGCGTTGAAAAAGCCCATCTCCTCGGCGATCTTCCGCGTGTCCGACTTTGCATATTCGCCCACCGGCAGCCGCGTGTGCGCCAGCTGCTCCTGTGTCAGCGAATAGAGCACATAGCTCTGGTCCTTGGACGGGTCAAGCGCCTTCTTGAGCACCCAGCGTCCGTTTTCCTGCGCGATGCGCGCATAGTGCCCCGTCACCACCGCGTCGCAGCCCATCAGCCGCGCACGCTCATACAGCCGTTCAAACTTCAAATAGCGGTTGCAGTCGATGCACGGGTTCGGCGTCCGACCGCAGGCATACGCCCCCGTAAAGCGGTCAATGACCTGCGTCTTAAAGTCGCCCGTGAAGTTGAACACATAGTAGGGGATACCAAGCCTGGCCGCCACGCTCCGCGCGTCCTGCACATCGTCCAGCGAGCAGCATGACTTTTCCCGGCTCACACCAATGTCCTCATTGGCAAACAGCCGCATCGTCACGCCCACGCAGTCGCAGCCCCGCTGCTTCATAAGATAAGCGGCGACGCTGGAATCGACGCCGCCGCTCATCGCGATCAAAACCTTCTCCATCACACCATCCGGCAGCTCTCGCAGCTGCCGCAGTCCGGGAACTTGCTGTGATCGTAGGCAATGCCGTTGCGGTCATAGTAGTCCTTGATGGCCGACTTGATGGACTCCTCAGCCAGCACGGAGCAGTGCAGCTTGTGCGCGGGCAGACCGCCCAGCGCCTCCACGACCTGCTTGTTCGTCACAGCCAGCGCCTCGTCGATCGTCTTGCCCTTGATCATCTCCGTTGCCATGGAGCTGGAAGCAATGGCGCTGCCGCAGCCAAACGTTTCAAACTTTACGTCGGTGATAACATTGTCCTTGATCTTGAGATACATTTTCATGATGTCGCCGCATTTTGCGTTGCCGACTTCGCCGACCGCGTCGGCGTTTTCAATGCTGCCGACATTGCGCGGATGCTGGAAATGATCCATCACGGTATCCGTATAAAGTGCCATAATTCGTATCCTCCTTACAGAATGAACTTCCGCTTGCCGCTCACAAGATCCTTCCACACCGGCGACATATCGCGCAGGCGCTCCACGACCTCGGGCACAGCCGCGAGAATGTGATCCATTTCTTCTTCTGTGTTCCACTCACACAGGCTCAGCCGCAGCGAACCATGCGCCACCTCATGCGGCCGGCCGATGGCCAGCAGCACATGGCTGGGATCCAGCGAGCCGGACGTGCACGCGCTGCCGGACGAGGCGCAGATGCCCTTGTCGTCAAGCAGCAGCAGCAGGCTTTCGCCTTCAATGCCTTCAAAGCAGAAGCTCACGTTGCCCGGCAGCCGGTTCACCGGGTCGCCGTTCAGCGCACTGTGCGGAATTTTGGAAAGCCCGGCAATGAGCTTGTCGCGCAGCGCGCTGACCTTTTTCGCATTTTCATCCATATGTGTGCAGGCGTCTTCCAGCGCTACCGCCATGGACAAAATGCCCGGTACATTTTCCGTGCCCGCACGCTTGCCGCGCTCCTGTGCGCCGCCCTCGATCAGGTTTGTGAGCTGAATGCCGCGCCGTGCATACAGCAGGCCCACGCCCTTCGGACCGTGGAACTTGTGCGCTGAAAGCGACAGCATATCAATGTGCTCCGCCTGCACGTCAATGTGCAGATGGCCCGCCGCCTGCACAGCGTCCGTGTGGAACAAAACGCCCTTTTCCTTGCACACCGCGCCGATTTCCGCAATGGGCAAGATCGAGCCGATCTCGTTGTTCGCGTACATCACAGTCACAAGGCACGTATCGTCGCGGATGGCGTCCGCCACCTGCTGCGCCGTAATGGTGCCCACGCTGCCAACATCCAGCAGCTCTACCTCAAAGCCCTCTTTCTCCAGCTTCTTCAGTGTGTGCAGCACCGCGTGGTGCTCAAACGCTGTGGAGATGATGTGCTTTTTCCACTTTTTTGCACCCATGAGCGCCGCCGAGCGGATAGCCTGGTTG
>CAKTXB010000111.1 GCA_934630555.1 uncultured Oscillospiraceae bacterium | reverse complement strand
AGCTTGTGCTCTTGGAGGCTCACGCAACTTGCATGACGTAAAGTATTTTCGGCGACGTACACGCCGCCGAAAATGATATGGATTTTTTTCGCGCCTGCGGGCGCGAACTCTGCGAGGCTTTTTTGACAGACTGCGGCAGACGCTATGCGTCTGCCGCTTTTTGGACGGAATTTGTTAAATTTCTGTATCATATGCCCAAAGCGGCACAGAATATGCTATGATGAGAAAAAAGGCAGGAGGCCGATGGATATGAAGGAGCTTACAAAAGAAACGTTTGAACAGGATGTGCTGCAAAGCGCAAAGCCGGTGGTCATAGACTTCTGGGCCACGTGGTGCGGGCCGTGCCAGATGCTGGCGCCGGTGGTGCAGGCGCTGGCGGCGGAGATGCCGGAGGTGACGTTCTGCAAGGTGAATGTGGACGATGAGCGCGAGCTTGCCATGAGCGCGGGCATTGAAAGCATCCCGACACTGCTGGTCATTCAAGACGGCAAGGTGCGCGCGCGGCTGGTGGGCTATCGCGAGAAGGAAGCGCTGCGGCGCGAGATCGAGGCGGCGTTATGAAGGTCCGGCTCAACGAGGACAAAGAAGTTGTGGCCCGCGTTCAGGAGGGGCTGAAGCGCACCGGCGGCTACTGCCCGTGCCGTTTGGCCCGGACGGAGGAAAACAAGTGCATATGCGAGGAGTTCCGCCGGCAGATCAAGGACCCGGAGTTTGAAGGGTATTGTCATTGCAGGCTGTATTATAAGGAAAAATAATGCGGCCTTGCGGCCGGGGAAATTCTTAAAAAACATAAAGCAGTTGATTTTTGCACGATTTATGGTAAACTGGTATACGAGCATCCAGAATCTCAGATTTCATTTATGTCAACTATGAAAGAGAGGTACATACTTATGAAGAAAACGATGAGCAGACTGCTTGCCGTGGCGCTTGTGCTGGCAATGGTCTGCGCCATGATCCCGGCGGCAATGGCGGCTGTGGCGGGCGTGACGATCGGTGCGCCCACGAAGCCCACCATGACAGTCGGCGAGAAGCAGACGCTGACGGCTACGGTCACGCTAGATGCCGGCGACACGACGACCGTTACAAGTGTTACGTGGTCGGTTTCTGGCAGCGACAGCAGCGTGACGAGCACGGATGTTATTTCCGTGAATGCCAGCACCGGCGAAGTGACTGCTTTGAAGGCCGGAACGGCATATGTCATTGCGACTTCCACAGCAGACAGCACAAAGAGCGCTAATGTGTCGCTTACGGTTCAGAATGCACCTGAAAAGTGCTGCGCGGTCGTTGGCTGCACCTGCACAGACCAGTCTGCATCTGCTACGACTTGCGACTGCGCTGCCTGCACGGCCCTAACCGGCATCAACCTGACTGCGCCGGCCCTGAATGACCTGAACACGAAGATTGAAGCCAAGAAGACTAAGAAGCTGAACGCCTCCAATCTTGCGGTGACGGCAACTGTGGCCTGCACCAAGGCGACTGCACCGACGGTCGCGCTGAAGGACGTTACGATCGCGTCGGATGATGTGACTAAGGCTACTGTGACCCCGGGCGGCACGGCTGAGGCTCCGGAATGGACGGTCACGGCTGTTGCGGCCGGCAGCACGACGCTGACGGTCACGTACAGAGGCAAGACACAGACGATTCCGGTCGTTGTGAGCGACACCCTGAACTACACGACGCTGAGCTTCACGACGAATCCGGTCTCTTCCGCGACCTATGTGCAGAACGCAACGGCGACCGCTCTGACGGTTGCCACAACGGGCGGCTATGAAGGCGTTACCACCACCTATCAGTGGTACATGGCAACCTCTGCAAGTGCTGCGGGCACGCCCATCAGCGGTCAAAACAGCACGAGCTATACCCCGGATACAAAGACGACTCTTGGCACGACGTATTACTACTGTGTCGCCACTTCGACGGACGGTGTAACGCCGAAGACTGCGGAGTCTACCCGTGCTGCCATCACGGTGACACCGCAGACCTATACGCTGACGCTGACGGTGAGCCCCTCGACGATCAAGATCGACGGCTCGGCGACGCTGACGGCAACGGTGAAGACGACGGCCGGTGCTTCTTATGCCGGTACGGAAACGGTGACGTTCTCCAAGGCGAGCGGCACCTCGTATGTGACGCTTGGCGCGACGAGCAAGGCGCTGTCCGGCGGCACGGCTACGACGACTGTGACCGGCTCGAGCAAGGGCACGAGCACCATCAAGGCGTCGGTCACCATCGGCGGCCAGATCTATACCGACACCGTGACGGTCACGGTTTCCGGCGTTGTTTCGGCGGAGACCATCAACTATGAGTCCGATTCCGACGGCTATGCCTACTTTGACGGCAACGACTTCTACAAGAAAGTCAAGAACGCTTCCGGCTCGACGCTGAGCTATGTGAAGTTCACGAGCCAGTACGGCGGCACGCTGTATAAGGACAAGGACTCCACCTCCAGCAGCAACAAGGTCACGGCCTCGACCCTGTGCTACTATGAGCCGAGCAGCTCCTCGCGCGTGGATCTGGACGACCTTGTGTTTATCATCAACGACAGCTACTCCAAGCACTATGTGGACTACACCGCCTACACCTCCTCCGGCACAGAGATCGCAACGGGCCGTGTGACCATTGACGGCGACGGTTCTTCCGACGGCGATGTGACGTACTATGTTTCCTCCGAGGAAACCGTTTCTCTGGATGAGGACGATTTCCAGAGCTTCTTTGAGGACGAATACTCCAAGGGCACACTGGACTACGTGAAGTTCGCCATTGGCGACGCCACGAACTACGGCACGTCGAGCTACGGCCATCTGTATGAGTCCGGCGAAACGAAGGCCAGCAAGGTCTCTTCCAGCTCGAAGTATTACTATGAGGCAACTTCCAAGCAGGACGATCTGGATACTGTGGAATTCCGTGCGGGCACGCGCTCCTCGGCTTACACGGTGAAGGTCCCGTTCACGGCCTATGGCAAGGATAAGAACGACAAGAGCCGCAATGTGGACGGCACGCTGGTGATCGAGGTCAACAATACCAAGTTCGTGACCATCACGACCGACGGCGACACGTTCACGAATCTGAAGCTCGTGAAGTCCTTGCAGCCGAAGAACGTTTCTTCCTCGAAGCTGGACAACTACTATGTCATGTTCGACAAGGTGACGAACGGCACGCTGTACAGCTACTATAAGACCGCTTCCAACTCTGAGGAGTACGGCAAGCGCGACAAGTACTGGTTCAACCCCGACTCGGACGAATATGATCTGGGCGACGTGTTCTTCCTGCCGAAGTCCAACGCCAAGACGGCGGAGATCAGCTATACGCTGTATAAGACCACCGGCTCGAGCAAGAAGAACGGCACGGAAGTGGACACCGGCAAGATCCTGTTCAAGGTGGAGCAGGCCAAGGTCACGGTGACGTTCAACGACATCCCGGCCAATGTGAGGTCCTGGGCGGGCGACGCCATTGAGTACATGGCGAAGGAAGGCTACATCACCGGTACGGGCGCGAAGAAATTCAGCCCGAACACCAACATGAGCCGCGCAATGCTTGTGACGGTCCTGTACCGTATGGCGGGCGAGCCCAGCGTTTCGGGCATCGCCAACCCGTTCACCGATGTTGTGAGAGGCCAGTACTACTACAACGCCGTGCTGTGGGCCTACAACAAGGGCATCGTGACCGGCAAGGGCGCGAACAAGTTTGCTCCGAACGACAATGTGAGCCGTGAAGAGATCGCAACGTTCCTGTATCGCTATGCCAGCAAGCCGGCCGCGACGGGCACGCTGACGGGCTTCAGCGATTACACCAAGGTTTCCGCCTATGCGACGGACGCCATGAAGTGGGCCGTGAAGAATGAGATCGTCGCCGGCATCGGCGGCAAGCTCTCCCCGAAGACCTCGGCTACGCGCGCACAGGTCGCAACGATGCTGTACCGCTACATCAACAAGTAAGCTTTCATTGAAGATCCCGCCGTCCGGCCGGACGGCGGGATCTTTTGCGCGTTTTTCCGATATTGATAAGCGAAAGCCGCTGTTCAGGCCATGCAAAAGCGGAGCACGTTTTACGTGCTCCGCTTTTGGTACCGGCGACGGGAATCGAACCCGTATAGCGCAATGCCGGGGGATTTTAAGTCCCCTGTGTCTACCTGTTCCACCACGCCGGCGGATGAATACCTGTGTATTCTATCATTTGCAGGCCGGTGCGTCAAGACAAAGAACAGCCGAGCCATCCATTTTTAGGATGGCGCGGTCCAGTCTGTCAAAAAGCCTCGCAGAGTTCGCGCCCACAGGCGCGAAAAAAGTCCGGATCATGTTCGGCGGCGCCGTGTCTGCGGCGCCGCTGGAACATTCAAATTACTGGATGTGGACGTGGTTGTTGATGTGGTCGATGCAGTAGCAGTAGTAGCCGTTGCACTTGGAGCAGTAGCGGAATTCGAGGTTCGGATACTCCGTGTCCGTGCGCCCGCAGACCGTGCACTTGTGACGGTAGGGGCGCTCGCCGGTCGTGGACTGGTAACGCTGCGACCAGTTGGCGTTTGGCCGCTGGTGCGGTGTATGTGTGCGGTGCGCGCGGGCACGCCACGAGGCGGGGAAGAGCACCGAGATACCACTGCCGAAGAACAGGAAGTAGTTTGCCAGCGGCACGAGCGGCAGCAGCCACGTGAAGGACAGAAGGCCATAGGCCAGCACATACGTGACAACGTCAATGGCGGTAAAGGCAAGATAGACGAGGGCCATGTATTTGAACTTGATGGGGATGAAGAAAAACAGCAGCACCTGCGCCTCCGGCGCGATGGTGGCCACGGCCAGAAACAGACTGAGGTACAGCGCGCTGGCGTCTACGGAGAAGCCGAGCAGCAGGCCGGCAGTGTCGGTGAGGACGACGCCGGTGAGGTAGTAGAGATTAAAGCGGAGCGTGCCCCAGTAGTTTTCGAGGATCTTGCCGAACTGGTAGTAGCAGAACAGTGAGATGAGCGCGAGGAAGAGGTAACGCGGGTCGACGTCGGACAGATAGGTAAAGACGTAAGTAAACAGCCGCCAGATCTGCCCGTGCAGAATTTTGCTGCGCGAAAAGCAGAGGAAGGAATAGACGACGTTGCTCGGGTCAATGACCGAGAGCAGATACACGGCCAGATTTCCGATGGCCAGCACCAGCATGAGATCGCGGATGCCGCTGTCACGGTTTTTCAGACAGAAACGGTCAAAGCGCTTTTTAAGGTCTTTCATAAACTCAGCTCCTAACAATGTATGTGTATCTTAGCGTATTTGCACGCGAAAATCTATAACAAAGTATGAACAGTGGAAGTATAGCCGGAAAAATGTGAAAAAAACCGCGCGGGGTGTTGACAAACAGAGAAAAGCGGATATAATGTGGATACAACCAAATAGCCTTATCAAGAGTGGCGGAGGGAACGGCCCGATGAAGCCCGGCAACCTGCATTGCAAGGTGCCAAATCCGGCGAAGTGATCGAAAGATGAGGGAATGATTTCGTACGCTTTGTCGATGACAAAGCGTTTTTTTCATGCCCCGACGCAATGTGTAAAGGAGAATGCTGTATGAACAAGGAAAGAAGAATTTTTACCTCGGAATCCGTAACGGAGGGGCATCCTGACAAGGTATGCGACCAGATCTCGGACGGCGTGCTGGATGCCATTCTGGCAAAAGACCCGAATGCGCGCGTGGCGTGCGAATGCGCGACAACGACGGGTCTGGTCCTGGTGATGGGGGAGATCACGACGAGCTGCTATGTGGACATTGCGGGCATTGCGCGCGACACCATCACAGAAATTGGCTACGACAACGCCGAGTGCGGCTTTGACGGGCGCAGCTGCGCGGTGCTCACGGCCATTGACAAGCAGTCAGAGGACATTGCCATGGGCGTGGACAGCTCGTTTGACGACGCGGCGCAGACCGGCGCGGGCGATCAGGGCATGATGTTCGGCTTTGCGTGCGACGAAACGAAGGAGCTCATGCCGGCGCCGATCTCGTATGCACACAACCTGACGCGCGCGCTCAGCCGCTGCCGCCGCGAAGGAAAGCTCGGCTGGCTGCGGCCGGACGGCAAGAGCCAGGTCTCGGTGGAGTATGCGCCGGATGGTTCGGTCGCGCGCATTGACACGGTGGTCGTTTCAACACAGCATGCGCCGGATGTTTCGATCGAAACGCTGCGCGAGGGCGTGATCGAAGAGGTCATCAAGCCCAACCTGCCCGGCCGGCTGCTGGACGCGGACACGCGGTTTTTGGTGAACCCGACGGGCCGGTTTGTCATTGGCGGCCCGGTGGGCGATTCGGGCCTGACGGGACGCAAGATCATTGTGGACACCTACGGCGGTTATGCGGCGCACGGCGGCGGCGCGTTCTCGGGCAAGGACCCGACGAAGGTGGACCGCAGCGCGGCGTATATGGCGCGCTATATTGCCAAGAACATTGTGGCGGCGGGGCTGGCGAAGAAGTGCCAGATCGAGCTGGCGTATGCCATTGGCGTGGCACAGCCGGTCTCCGTGCTGGTGGAATCCTTCGGCACGGGCAAGCTGCCGGATGCGGAGCTGGGCGCGCTGGTGCGCAAGTGCTTTGACCTGCGGCCGGAGGAGA
>CAKTXB010000110.1 GCA_934630555.1 uncultured Oscillospiraceae bacterium | reverse complement strand
AACAAACCCAAACCACCGGGTACCGGGGCAACGCCCCGAAAAATCCCCGTACGCCCTGTAAGGTCGCAAAAACCAAGGGGCCACCGGGGCGAAGCCCCGCACCCCCGGGGCGCTGTTCAGCGCCCAAACTGCCGTTCCAGCTGCCCTTTCGTCAGCACGATACAGATCGGCCGCCCATGCGGGCAGTATTTTAGATCGTCGCGCGTCAGCACCTCGTGCACCAGCCGCGCCCGCTCCTCCGCCTGCGTGTGGTACCCGGCCTTGATGGCCGCCTTGCACGCAATGGTGTGCAGCAGCGCGTCGCGCTGCGCGTCCGGGTCGGGGAAATTGCCGCTCAGGATCTTCCCCGCCAGCTCCTGCACCGTCGCCGCCGCATCCTCGGGCCGAATATCCGCCGGCGCTTCGCGCAAAAGCAGCGTGCCGCCGCCAAAATCCTCCACGCCAAAGCCCAGCTTCTCAAACAGCGCCGTGTTTTCCAGCACGCACGCCGCCTCCTCGCGCGTCAGCTCCAGCGTCAGCGGCGCAAGCAGCCCCTGCGCCATCACCGGCCGGCGCTCTTTTTTGAGCTTTTCAAACAAGATCCGCTCATGCGCCGCGTGCTTGTCAATAAACAGCAGCTTTTCTTCCTGCTCCACGATCATATACGTGTCCAGCGCCTCGCCCACGATGCGGTACGGCGCGATCTCCGGCGCGGCCTCCCCCGGTGCCGCCGCTTCCGGCGCACAGGGCTTCTCCGCCGTTTCCGCTGCCGCATTTTGCGCCGCGGCGCGTTCCGCCGCCTGTTCCAAACCGGCCCTCGCGACCGCTTTCCCCGTTTCCGGCACGTGCGGAGCTGCTTTCTCCGCGCTTGCCGCCGTGGTCGGTACCGGCGCCTGCGCTTTCGCCGAAAGCGCCGCGTCTGCCGGCGCGGCCGCCTCGCGCGCCACCTGCGGCGTCCGCGCCGCCTCACACACCGCGTTTGTCCACGCGCGCTCCCGCGCCGTAAACCCGCCGCCCGCCGTCCGCTCCACCGTGACCGCCGCCGGCGTTTTCGGCGCACCGGCCCTCTGCGCCGCCGCCGCGCGGTACTGCGCCGCGTCCATCGTGCGGAAAAAGTTCTCCTGCGGCGCCGGCTGTACCGGTGCCGCCGGCTTTTGCGGCAGCTTCATTTCCGGCCGCGCCCCCGCCTTGCCCAGCGCCGATAAAACGGCGTAATGCACCGCGTCGAACACCTCCCGCTCGCGCAGGAACTTGACCTCCGTCTTGGCCGGATGCACATTCACATCCACCGCCTCCGGCGGCAGCGTGATATGCAGCACGCACGCCGGGAACCGCCCCGCGGCCATCTGGTTCTGATAGGCCTGCTCCACCGCGCTCGCCAGCAGCCGCGACTTCACGAACCGCCCGTTCACAAAAAACAGCTGCTGCGCGCGGTTGCCCCGCGTCGCCAGCGGCTTTGTCACAAAGCCCGCCGTCGCGATCCTCTCAAACCGGCCGTTCACCTCCACCATCTCGTTTGCCAGCTGCCGGCCCAACACGGCATACACCGCGCCGAACAGCTGCCCGTCGCCCGCCGTCGATAAAACAGTTTCGCCGTCCTTCACCACGCGCAGCGCCACCTGCGGATTGGCCAGCGCCAGATGCTGCGCCGCGCCCACCGCCGCCGAGCTCTCGGCAATGTCCGACTTCATAAACTTCATCCGCGCCGGCGTGTTGTAAAACAGATCGCGCACCAAGATCGTCGTGCCGTCCGGGCAGCCCGCCGGCTGCTCGTCCGTGATGTTCCCGGCCTCCAGATGCAGCGCCGTGCCATGCGCCGCCTCCCGCGTTTTCGTCAAAAGATCGATGCGCGATACCGCGCTGATGGCCGCCAGCGCCTCACCGCGGAAGCCCAGCGTCGTAATGGCCGCCAGATCGTCCTTCGTGCGCAGCTTGCTCGTCGCGTGGCGCAAAAACGCCGTCCGCGCGTCCTCCGGCTCCATGCCGCAGCCGTCGTCCGTCACGCGCAAAAGCGTCATCCCGCCGTTCTGGATCTCCACCGTGACCGCCCGCGCCCCCGCGTCGATCGCGTTTTCCACCAGCTCCTTCACACACGAAGCCGGCCGCTCCACCACTTCCCCGGCGGCGATCAGATCCGCCACGTGCTGTGAAAGCCGCATGATTTTTGCCATAGTCTTACCTCAACCGTAAAGTTTCCAGATCACTTCTGCAACAGCCCGACCGAAACGGCGTTGATGATCGCGTGCAGCGAGATCGCCGCCCAGATCGAGCCGGATTTTTCATACGTAAAGCAAAGCGCCACCGCCGCCGGAATATACGGCAGCGCGCTGTACGCCACCGAGACCGGGTCATACGCCAGAAAATACTGCCACGTGTGCATAAACACGAACACCGCCGTGGCCGCAATATACGCCACCGCGCGCGACCCCGCCCGGATCGACCCGAACACCAGCCCGCGCACCAGCGTTTCCTCTATGATGGGCGCCGCCAGCACCGTCATCACCAGCATCGCCGTGCCGCCGCTGCCAAGCAGCCCCGCCACGGTGTCGTTGTTATACAGCGTCAGCGAAACGCCGAGCCGTGTCGCCGCCCAGCCCACCAGATACGTGCCGCCGTAGTGGATGGCCGCCCCCAGCACCAGCGCCTGTAAAAAATCCCAAAAGCTGCGGCCAAAAAACGCCTGCCGCAGAAAATTCCGGAATATGACAAGCACCGCCGCCAGATTCACGCAAAAATACACAATGTTCATCGTCACCGTGTCCATGCCCAGCCCCAGCGCCCGGTCAGCCCAGTTCAAAAAGAAACTCAGCCCCACCAGATACACCGGCAGCCAGCACCACCCGGCGATCCGCGCCGCCCGGCTCATGCCGGGCAGAGCCGCGCTGCTGCTCCGCGCCATCCAAACACCACCTTTACGATCCAGTGTTTTTTGAAAACACTTTCACAAAATGTTTTTTCGTTTCGTACTGTTTTTCGGTTGTCACCGAAAGTTCCTCGGTGTGTGCCACACCGCAACCGTGCCTCCGGCGGCTGACTTTTTTCTGCCTTGCCAGAAAAAAGTCAGCAAAAAAGAGGCGCAGGACGCGTTTCGACTTCTACCGCACTGCCACTACTGAAGCCCCCAAATTTGTAACTAGTTGCAAACGAACGTCCTCTCCTGCAAGGAACTACGTCTGCCCTGCTCGCCAGAGCGACTCGCCAAACTTGTAACTCGTTGCCACAGATGCAGTGCCAACAATCCCCACAGCTCAAAATCCAAGAACCCCGTTACGTTTTCGCCGGAACTGCCGGCCCTAAGAACCAACTCCCAAGCAAATACGGGCAACAGCGAAGCGCCTTGCCCCGCAGCAACCACGAAACATATACAGCTCGCGCCTCCGGCGCAATCGCACGGCACTGCCCCCACGCTCCCCCGGGGAATTAATCCAAAAAAGGGGGCGCGCACGCCCCCTTTATTGGCCGTCGGGGGATCGTCAAGGGGGCCCATCGGAAGGCCCCCTTGACCGCCTTTCTTTACACCGCCGGCGGCGCTTTCTTTCCCCGCGGGAAAGAAAGGGGGGCCGAGCCGCCCCTCTGGCAGGCACTGCCAGAATAAAATGCAAAAACCAAAGGTTTTGCAAACCCCAAAACCACAGGGTACCGGGGCGAAGCCCCGTAAACCCCATTGCAGGCACTGCAAGTAAATCGTAAAACCTACAGGTTTTGCAAAACAAGGGGCCGCGGGGCGAAGCCCCGCAAACGAAAGGGCCGTGGGGCGAAGCCCCGCAACCTCACTCCACCATCTGCTTTAATTTATAAAGTACATTCATCGCCTCGATCGGCGTCAGCGTTTCCACGCTGATCTTCTCCAGCTCCTCCCGCAGCCGCGCCGCGCCCATGTCGCCCATGGTCATCTGTGCCTGTGCGTCCTCCGCCGCCTGCGCGCGCTGCCGGGGCGCGGCCGCGCCCTGTCCGGCCTCCAGCTCGCGCAGGATCTCGCGCGCCCGCGAAACCACCCTGTCCGGCAGCCCCGCCAGCTTCGCGACCTCCACGCCGTAGCTGTCGTCCGCCGCGCCCGGCACGATCTTGCGCAGGAAGATCATATCCCCCCCGCGCTTTTTCACCGCAATGTTAAAGTTCTTCACGCCGTCCAGCTCCTGCTCGATGCACGACAGCTCGTGATAGTGCGTGGCAAACAGCGTCTTTGCCCCCAGCTTCTTCGCGGCATATTCCAAAACGGCCCGCGCAATGGCCATGCCGTCATACGTCGACGTGCCGCGTCCGATCTCGTCTAAGATCAGCAGTGAATTCGGCGTGGCGTTTTTCAAAATGTCCGCCACCTCCGCCATCTCCACCATAAACGTCGACTGCCCCGAGGCCAGATCGTCCGACGCGCCGATGCGCGTGAACACCCGGTCCACAATGCCGATGCGCGCCGACCGCGCCGGCACGAACGACCCCATCTGCGCCAGAATGGCAATGAGCGCCACCTGCCGCATATACGTCGATTTGCCCGCCATGTTCGGCCCGGTGATAATGGCGCACCGCGCCCCGCGCGGCCCGAGCCGCGTGTCGTTCGGCACGAACAGGCTGTCCTTCAGCACCTGCTCCACCACCGGATGGCGGCCGTCCACGATCTCAAGCTCGCCCGAAACATCCACCTGCGGCCGGCAGTACTGGTTGCGCACCGCCACCTCCGCAAAGCTCCGCAGCACATCCATCGCCGCCACGGCCCGCGCCGTGCGCTGCACGCGCTCCGCCGCGTCCGCCAGCTTCTGCCGCACCTGGCAGAACAGGTCATATTCCAGCGCCGTGATGCGGTCCTTCGCCGTCAAAATGCTCGTTTCCAGCTCCTTGAGCTCCTGCGTGATATACCGCTCGCCGGTCGAAAGCGTCTGCTTGCGCACATACCGGTCCGGCACCAGCTCCACCTGTCCCTTGGCCACCTCGATATAATAGCCAAACACGCGGTTATACCCCACGCGCAGATTGCGGATGCCCGTCTGCTCCTTTTCGCGCGCCTCAATGGCCGCCAGCGCCTCCTTGCCGCCCGACTGAATGCTCCGCAGCCGGTCGATCTCCTCGCTGTACCCCGGCCGGATCATCCCGCCCTCGCGCAGCGAAAACGGCGGCTCGTCCACAATGGCCGCGCCAATGAGCGCCCGCAGATCGGAAAGATCGTCCACTTCGCCAAGCAGCACCTGCAAAAGCCCCGCCTGCATCGCGCCCAAATGCCCCCGAATGTCCGGCAGCACCGCCGCGCCCTGCGCCAGCGCCACCAGATCGCGGCAGTTCGCCGTGCCCGTCACCGCGCGCGATACCACGCGCTCAAAGTCCGACACATCGCGCAGCAAAACGCCCAGCTCCTCCCGGGCATATGTATTTTTGACCAGCTCCTCCACCGCGCCGAGCCGCTTTTCGATCTGTGCCGGGCTCAAAAGCGGCCGCTCCATCCAGCTGCGCAGCAGCCGCCCGCCCATGGCCGTTTTCGTCCGGTCCATGACCCACAGCAGACTCCCGCGCTTTTCCTGTCCGCGCAGCGTCTGCGTCAGCTCCAAATTCCGCCGCGCCGCCAGATCCAGGCCCATAAATTTGCCCGCCGCATAAAATTCCAGCGCGCGCACGTGCGGCAGCTCGCTCTTCTGCGCCGCGCGCAGCTGTATGAGCAGCGCGCCCGCCGCGCGCACCGTCTGCGGATAGTCCGCAAGCCCCAGCGCCTCCGGCTCCTGCGAGAACTGCACCCGCACCGCCGCGCGCGCCATGTCCAGATCGAACTGCGCCGCCTCGCCGCGGTTCACGCAGCACTTCAGCCGCTCCCGCACCGCCGTTTCTATGGTTTTCGACGCCAGCGCCGTGCCGCCCAGCAAGATCTCCGCCGGCGAAAACGCGCCCAGCTCATTGCACACCGCCTCGTCCGCCCCCGGCCCGGAAAAGCCCGTGGCATAAAACGCGCCGGTCGAAATATCGCAGAAGCACACGCCAAACGCGTCCGCCTCGCCGAATACGCACGCATAATAGTTGTTTTTCGACTCGTCCAGCATCGCGCTCTCCGTCACCGCCCCGGGCGTCACCACCCGCGTGACCTCGCGCTTCACCAGCCCCTTCGCCAGCGCCGGGTCCTCCATCTGCTCGCAGATGGCCACCTTATATCCCCGCGCGATCAGCCGCGCGATATACGCCTCCGAAGAGTGATACGGCACCCCGCACATCGGCGTGCGCGCCTCGTCGGCCTTGTCCTTGCTCCGGTCGCGCGTCGTCAGCGTCAGATCCAGCTCCTTCGACGCCTTGCGCGCATCTTCGTCAAACATCTCATAAAAGTCGCCCAGCCGGAAAAACAAAATGCAGTCCGGGTTTTCTTCCTTGATCTGCCGGTATTGCCGCATCATCGGCGTCATTTCAGCCATTGCCATCATTCCTTCTGCCGCAGGGCCTGCGGCGGTTTTTTATATCTCTGCCATAGTCGGCAGGTGGGCGCTTGCCCACCGTTTTTGCCTCGGTGGCCGCACCTGCGGTGCGGGGGCACCGCTTTTTCCCCGGTGGTCGGACCACCGCAACCGTGCCTCCGGCGGATTTGCCGGAATCGGCAGGCTAGCGCCCGCCCACCGTTCTTTCCTCAGTGTCTGCAACACTGCACCTGTGCCTCCGGCGGCCCATTCTTTTCTGCCTTGCCAGAAAAGAATGGGGAGAAAAGAGGCGCTGGAGCGCGTTTC
>CAKTXB010000109.1 GCA_934630555.1 uncultured Oscillospiraceae bacterium | reverse complement strand
CGTCATGCAAGTTGCGTGAGCCTCCAAGAGCACAAGCTATGCGCAGTGCGATTGGCCAAGGCGAACCCATGCAGAACGAAGTTCTGTAGTGGAATTTGTGCGCTATAAGCGCACAAATTATGCGCGCAGCATGGCGCAAGCCTTCTCAAACGCGGACCCAGCGCAGCGGTTCGCGTTTGAAAGCGTGTCAAAAACACTTTTTTGACACGCTCAAAAAGTGGTGTATCCGACCCGGATACACCACTTTTTGCGTTTTTTATTTCTGCACCAGATGTACGGCAAACCCGCCGAAGTCGCCCTCCAGATAAGCCAGCGTCATCCGGTCGCCCTTATATTTGACAGACTCCGGAATGATATGGTAGCCGCGCTTTTCCAGCTCCGCCACGGCCATGCTGACCTTGTTCGTGCGAATGGCAATGTGTCCGTTCACACCGCGTCCGCAGCCCTTCATGACCTCAATGGCGTCGGTAGAGAAGTTCGAGCTGTTGCCGATCTTTGCCGGGAAGCTGAACGCATCCGTCAGCTTGTCGCACAAGACCTGCGCCTCGGCGTCGTCCTTGCAGTTCACGCCCACATGGCCGACCTCAAAGCCGAGGATCGCCGCCCGCGCTGTCTTGCACAGCTGCGTGATCTTTTCAAAGTTGTGCGCGGCAATGTCCGCCTTCGTGCACACCCAGCTGCCGCCAATGGCATGAACAAACGGCGCGGCGCTGTACTCGCCGCAGTTTTTCTCATTCACACCGCCCGTGGGCACAAAGCGGATCGAGCCAAACGGCGCGCTGAGCGCCTTCATGGCCGAAAGCCCGCCATACACCCCCGCCGGGAAGAACTTGAGCACCGAAAGCCCGCGTTTCATGGCCGCCATGATCTCCGTCGGCGTCACGCAGCCGGGCACAATGGTCACATCATGCTCCACACACCACGCCACGACCTCGTCGTCGTAGCCCGGCGACACGATAAACTGCGCACCGGCGTCCACTGCGCGCCGGCACTGCTCCAGCGTCACCACCGTACCGGCGCCAACGACCATCTCGCCGCATTCCTGCGCCACCGCGCGGATGGAATCCTCTGCCGCCGCCGTGCGGAATGTGATCTCCATCACGTCCACACCGCCGGCCAGCAGTGCCCGCGCCGTAGGCACGGCGTCCGCTGCATTTTCCAGCACCACCACCGGCACAAGGCCGGCATTGGACATTCTTTCAGAAACCGTCATAAAGCTCCCTCCGGTTTTTTATTTGTAGCTGACAAGTGCTTCGATCTCCACCGCAATGTTGCCGGGCAGCACGTTCATGCCGACCGCCGAACGCGTGGGCAGACCGATCTCGTCGCCAAACACATCCTGCAGCAGCTTCGTCGCGCCGTTTGCGACCTGCGGCTGCTCATAAAAATCATCCGCACTGGCCACGAACACCGTGATCTTGTCAAAGCTGCAAATGCGGTCCAGCGACCCAAGGTCGCGCTCCAGCACGGCCAGCACGTTCATCATGGCGTTGCGCGCCCACTTCTGGCCCTGCTCCGTGGTGTATTCCTGGCCCAGCTTGCCGAACGACTCCTCGCCCGGGATGTTGCAGCCGCAGCCGGAAACATACATCAGCTTGTTTTCGCCAAACGTCTTGGTCGGGGCGTACAAACCGCCCTTGCCCGGAGCCGCAGGCAGCGTTACGCCGAGTTCTTTTAGTTTTTCAGCATACATTTGGAGTTCCTCCTTATGAAATATCAAAACAGTCTGCGTCCGCCGGGCCGCACCTGCCGCCCGCCGACGCCTCCATAGTAATACAAACCGCGTGGTTTGTAAACCCGTCCGAATGGTTATTGCAGCTTGCCGCGGCCCGCCACGATCTCCGTGCGCAGCACGCCGCCGTCCGCCACATAGATCTGGTTCTGCAAATTCACCGTCGGGCAAATATGCACCGGGATCGCCTCCAGCATATCGCCGACCTTCAGCTCCGGCATCGGCCCCTCCGCCGTGACCATGCCGTGTTCCTCCGTCAAGCGGCGGATGCGCAGCTCGGGATACTGCGGGAACCAGGCGTAGCCCTCAAAGAAATACGGCGGCTGATCCAGCTGCGGGTCGGTCGCAAACGTCTTGCACCCGCCGTCCACGACCACATAGTCCTTGTGTACGCTCACAACGGTCACGACCAGCCGCGCCGAAATGTTTTCCAGCGGCGCGCCGCACTCTTTATACATCATATAGTCGCTGAACACATACGTGCCCGGGCGAATTTCATCCGCCTGCCCCGACTGCGCCACATATTTGCCCGTGGGCGACGAGCCGCCGCTGATCTCCAGCTTGCGCCCGCAGATCTCCTCCGCCGTCTTGCGGTACTGCGCCAGCAGCTCGCCCTCGCGCGCACCGGCCAGCGCCGGGTCGTCAATGCCGCCGTTCAGGCCGCGGAACGTGTAAAGCCCCGTCAGCTTTAAATTCGGGCATGACTCCACGAACTGCACCAGCGGCGCAAAGTCCGCCATTTCCGCGCCCGTGCGCCCGCCGCCGCAATCGACCTCGATGCGTACCTCCAGCACCACGTCGTGCGCCTTGGC
This sequence comes from uncultured Oscillospiraceae bacterium, assembly GCA_934630555.1. Classification (GTDB taxonomy): domain Bacteria; phylum Bacillota; class Clostridia; order Oscillospirales; family Oscillospiraceae; genus CAG-170. The sequence goes on along the minus strand of CAKTXB010000109.1, from coordinate 4,275 downwards.
TGCCTCGGCCAGCGGCGTGCCCTGCGCAATGCTGTCCACAGCCAAAATCAGCCGGTCCACGCGCTGTGCCAGCGCGCACGCGCGGCGCAGCTTTTCCGCGCCCACCAGCGGGTAGGCGATGAAAATGTCGCGCAGCCCGGCGTCGGCCATGACCTCGGCCTCGGACACCTTGCAGCTCGTAATGCCGCGCGCGCCCAGCTGCTGCTGCAGCTTTGCAAAATACGGCGTCTTGTGCGTTTTGATGTGCGGGCGCAGCGTGCAGCCATTCGCGTCGGCCACCTGCTGCATCCGCTTGATATTTTCGCGGGTCATCGGCTCGTCCACGACCAGGCAGGGCGTGTTGAGTTGGGAATAATAGGCTTCAAACATAGCGATCCTCCTGTCTGCTTCAGCAAAAGAGCATCCGTGTTTCCACGACCTGCCCGTTATATACATAAATTCTCGGCACGCGCGCGGTGATCTGGCACGTTGTCCAGCCGTTCACGCCATATTCCGTGTCGGCCGACAAGCTGTCCGGCGTCACCTCGCACGTTTCGGACTGCCCCAGCAAAATGGCGTCGTCGCCGGGCTTCACGTCCAGCCCCGTCACGTTTGCCATGGTGTAGTCCATGCAGACCTTCGCGCACTGCGGCACGATATGGTCGCTGATAATGATGCGCGCGCGGTTGGAATAGCTGCGGTTATACCCGTCTGCATACCCCGCGGAGATGACCGCGATCTTTTCATGCCCGGTCGTCTTGTAGATGCGCCCATAGCTGACGCTCTCCCCCGGCTCCAGATCAAGCACGGATACGACCTTCGCGCACCAGCGCATGATGCGCCTGAGATCCATTTTGGCTGCCCACGCCTCGTCCATGCTCTGCCCAAAGCCCAGCATTCCAACGCGGATCATATCGAGCTTCCACTCCGGGTGGCACAAAAACGGGCACGTGCTCGTGCAGTGCCGCAGCCCCACGTCATAGCCCTTTTCCTGCAGCGCTTTTGCCACCGCCGCAAAGGCTTCATACTGTGCCTGCGTAAAGGCCACGTCCTCCGGGTCCGCACTGTCCGCGCAGGAAAAATGCGTATAAATGCCCGTCACATGCAGCGGCTCCAAAGCAAAGATCTCCTCTGCCTGCCGCACCGCGCCGTCCGTGCGGCCCACGCGGGCAAACAGCCCCGTGCGGTTCATGCCGGTGTCGATCTTAATGTGGCAGTCCATGCGCTTGCCGCACCGCTGCAAAACCTCCGCCACGTGGCGGCTGTACTCCAGGGAACAGGAATTGATGGTAATGCGGTTGTCCGCCGCCAGCTCGATCTCCGGGTCCTGCAGGGCGCCGAACAGCAAGATCGGCTTTTCCACGCCGGCCCTGCGGATGGAAAGCGCCTCGTCGATGGTCGCCACGGCGTACCAGTCCACAAGTTCCTCGCTGTATTTTGCGCACACGGGCGTACCGTGGCCATAGGCGTCCGCCTTGAGCACAAACAGCAGCTTGCAGTCCGGCCCAATGGCCGCGCGCACCTGCCGCAGATTGTGCTGCATTTTGTTCAGATCGATCTCGGCATACGTTCGATAGGGATAGGTGTTCATGCTTTCAACCCTCATGGCGGCAAAGAGAATGAGGCAAGCCCCATTCTCTTTGCCATCGTATTATGATACTTCTTAAAATTACTTCGCCGCAAGGTCGGTTCTGCCGGCCAGAACGATGTCCAGGATCTCCTGTTCGCTCTTACCGCTGCGCTTGGTGCACAGGGTCACAACGACGCAGATGATGCTCGTCAGCACGGCGCAGGGGATAGCCGGGCCGGAGAAATCCTTGTCCAGCAGGTCCGCAAGGCTCGGAATGAGCAGATAGCACAGGCCGAACAGCGTGCCGCCGACCATGCTGCACATACCGGCAGCAGCCGTCACGCGCTTCGTCCACAGACGGCCGATGATGAGCGTGAGCACCATGCCGGGCATCATTGCGCCAAGCACGTTGTTGATGAACGCCATAACGCCGTCCGCCTTCAGCGAAACGAGGAACGAAGCAAACAGCGTGATGATGACCGCGATGCGGGATGCGTTCTTCATCTTGTTTTCGGGAATGCGCTTGCCGTGGTTGAACAGGGGATAGATGTCCTCCATGAGGATTGTCGCACCCGCAATGGCGTCCGAGTCGCCGGAGGACAGCGTCGCGGACAGGCCGGACACCATCAGCAGCAGGCCAAGCGCCGGAGCCAGAACGTTCGTCGCCATGTAGGCGAACGCGAAGTCCGGGTTCTCCAGGACTGCCAGCACCTCATTGGCAGACGCCATGGTGTAGGCGGACATACCGATGATGGACGGAACGAGCGAGAACAGCAGCGTCATAACGGCTGCAAAGATGAAGCCCTTGCGCGCCGTCTTGGGGTCCTTCGCGGTGTAGATACGGGTACGGAACGTCGGCGCGCCCATCTCGCCAAGGGCCGACGCCACAATCAGTGAGATTGCCGCCATAAAGCCGGTCGAGCCAAGGCCATAGAACGTCATGGCGCCGTTGTTGCCGGCCGCCTCATACGTCGCGCGGATGGCGTCCCAGCCGCCCGCAGACGGAACGGCCTTGATGATGATGGCCGCAAAGCCAACGAGCAAAATGCCCAGCTGAATGACGTCGGTCCACACAACGGCCAGATAACCGCCAACGTAAACATACACGCCGAATGCCAGCACGCACACGATCTTGGAGACCAGCACGTCCATGCCGGTCAAAAACTGCAGATACTTTGCGCCGCCGTTGATGGAAGATGCAATGAAGATCCATTCTGCAATGAACGTCAGGATGCCCGTGAGCTTGCGCACGGAGCTGCTGCCGTCAAAATAATACTGCGCTTCTTCCGACATCGTGATGAAGTTCTTCTCACGCAGGCCGGAGAACAGCAGGCCGATGAGCACCAGCGCCAGGCAGCAGCCAAGACCATAGGTCGAGCCGCCCCAGCCGCTGCGGAAGCCATTGGAAATGGCGCCCATCGAAGAGCCGGTGCCGATCATCGTCGCGCCGATCGTGCCGAAGATCATCAGCAGGTTCAGGCCGCGGCCGCCGGTCAGGTAGTCCGTGCCCTCGCTCTTACCGCGGGAGGAATACCAGCCGATGAAGATCATCACGGCGATATAAACCACAAATGCTACGAGAAATAAAGTTGGACTTGTTCCACCAGTCATGTTTTTTCCCTCTTTTTCTGTAAAATTTTGTACTCTCTTTTTAACTGACTTTCGGTTTTTATCTCTTTAAGCGCCTCTCACCTCCCTGCAGAACTGATGCAGCCGCTCCACGGCTGCTTGCAGCATACCCTCTTCACAGGTATAAGCAACACGAATATGTCCCTCGCCGCACGCGCCGAATGCGCTGCCCGGAATGCAGACGACCTTCTGGCGCTCGAGCAGCTGCTCGCAGAATTCCTGGCTCGTCAGGCCGAATGCGCTGATGTCCGGGAAGGCGTAGAACGCGCCCTCCGGCTGGGAGCAGACAATGCCGTCGATCCCGGCCAGCCCGTCCAGCAGCAGCTTGCGGCGGCCCGCAAATACGGTGCACAGCTGTTCGCTCAGCTCCGGATGCTCCAGCGCGATCGCCGCAGCATACTGCCCTGGCGCGTTGGCGCAGGCGTTGAAGTTTTCCTGGCACTTGACCATGCGGTCAATGATGTCCGCCGGTCCGGCGGCATACCCAATGCGCCAGCCCGTCATGGCATAGGACTTGGAGAAGCTGTTCACCACCACGGTGCGCGCCTTCATGCCCGGCAGCTCCGCAATGGAGCGGAACTTCGCGCCGGTATACAGCAGCGTGTTATACACCTCGTCCGAGATGACCAGCAGATCGTGCTTTTCGGCAATGGCCGCGATGGCAGCCAGCTGCTCGTCGGAATAAACCTCGCCGGTGGGATTGTTTGGCGAATTGACCATGATAGCCTTTGTCCGCGGTGTGATCAGCGACTCGATCACGTCCGGCTGCATGGCGAACCGGTCCTCCGCCTTTGTGGGCACGCGCACGGGCACGCCGCCGCAATACCGCACCTGCGCCACATAGTTGAGCCACTGCGGATCCTGGATCAGGATCTCGTCTCCATCGTTCAGGATCACAAGAAACAGCAGCGATAAAGCTCCCATGCCGCCGTTTGTAATGATGATCTCCTGCGCCGGGTCATAGCCCACCGGCGCAACAGACGCGCGTTCCGCAATGGCGCGGCGCAGCTGCATCGTACCGGCGTTCGGCGTGTAGTGCGTCAGCCCCTGCTGCAGCGCTTCCGCGCCGGCTCTGCACACCAGCTCCGGCGTGGGCA
>CAKTXB010000108.1 GCA_934630555.1 uncultured Oscillospiraceae bacterium | reverse complement strand
GTCGAAGGAAGCTGAAGAATACTGGGGACCCGTCGACTGGTATAACGGCGGCATGGAGCACACCACGCTCCACCTGCTCTACTCCCGCTTCTGGCACAAGTTCCTGTACGACATCGGCGTGGTGCACACGAAAGAGCCCTATGCCAAGCGCACGAGCCACGGTATGATCCTGGGCCAGAACCCGCACTATGTGGGCAATGCCAAGACGGAGGAAGAAAAGCAGGCCCTCATCGAAAAGTACGGCAGTCAGGCGCTGCGCCCGGCGGTCAAGATGTCGAAGTCGCTGGGCAACGTCGTGAATCCGGACGACGTTGTAAAGGCCTATGGCGCGGATACGATGCGGCTTTATATCATGTTCATCGGTGATTTTGAAAAGGTCGCCACGTGGTCGGATGACGCGGTGAAGGGCTGCAAGCGCTTTTTGGACCGCGTGTGGAATCTCATGGACCAGGCTGCGGACACGGACGAGATCTCCGAAAAGAACGCGCCGATCGTCCACAAGACCATCAAGAAGGTCACAGAGGATATTGACGAGCTGAAGCTCAACACCGCCATTGCCGCGCTCATGACTATGGTCAATGAGTTCTATGCAAACGGTCTGTCACGCGGGGATCTGAAGGCGCTCATGCTGCTGCTCAGCCCGTTTGCACCGCATATGGTCGAGGAAATGTGGGAGCTGACCGGCTATGCCGCAAAGACCGGTAAGATGGCCATGCAGATGCCGTGGCCGGAATTTGACGAAGATAAGATGACGGCCTCTGCGGTGGAAATGGCCGTGCAGGTGCTCGGCAAGCTCCGCGGCACTGTCACCGTGCCGGTGGACAGCGAGCAGGACGTTGTCGTGGCCGAGGCGCTTAAAAACGACAAGGTCGCCCGCTTTGTGGAGGGCAAGCAGATCGTTAAGACGATTTTGGTGAAGAATAAGCTGGTCAATCTGATCGTAAAATAAGAAATTGCCAAAATCAGAAAAAATTCTTGACAATCTGGCGGGTTATGACTATAATAATCTAGCCGATTGTATCGGCCCTGAAAGCAATCTGGATCTAGCCGGTTGCATCGGAGGGAGGGAAAACAATGTCTGAAGTTCGCGTCAAGGAAGGCGAATCCCTTGAGAATGCTCTCAAGCGCTTCAAGAGAAGCTGCGCAAAGGCCGGCGTTATCGCTGAGGTCAAGAAGAGAGAGCACTATGTGAGCCCCAGCCTGAAGCGTAAGCAGAAGTCTGAAGCAGCGCGCAAGAACAGAAAGAAGTTCTATTGATCTCTCCCCAATGATTTGCATGAAAAGGACGCTCTGAGTTTTCAGAGCGTCTTTTTATGCCTGTACGGGAAAAACGACTGCATGCCCAATGCCGAGCTCTTCGGCCAGCGCGCACTTTTTTTGCAGTGTTTCGGCCGTGTCGTAGAGATACACGGCACTTTCTTCCGGCGCGGGCAGGCAGTTACAGCAGAATGCGTCCGCGTAAAATGCACGCCCCAGCGATCGTTTCGCCCTAAGGTCCGCCATACCCAGAACCTGTTCCTGCGCATCGCGGCAGGGAAGCGGCAGACGGGCGCAAACAGGCGCACAAAGCAGCCACAGCCGCGCGCCGAAGTCTGTCATGGCCTGTTCCAGCCGCACACGCAGCGTGCCGCCGCACAGTTGGGCGGACACAAAGACGGGGTTCTGCGGGAACTGCGCCGCTGCGGCCTCTGATACAAGCGTGCGCGGCGTAATGGGCAGCCTGGCGTATTCTGCTGCCGGGCGCAGAAAGTGCAGCCAACAGGCCTCGCTGGCCGCGCTGTCCGTCACCGCGCCGGGCGGCAGAAACAGCAGCTCCTCCGCACCGCAGCGGCTGACTACGGAAAAGCAGCCGCGTTCCTCCAGCGCCTGCGGCGGCACATCAAAAACCATCAATGGACAAGCACCTCCGAATGTGCTATACTCATCTGGAACATTTTATGACCGCCGGGAGGCCGCTATGCCATTTTCACTCATCCCCGACATGATCCTGCCTGCGCTGACTGACATCACACCGGAATTGCTGCGCCAGCGCGGTATACACTGGCTGCTGATGGATTTTGACAATACCATCGTGCCGTATGTGACCGATGAACCGACGCCCGAAATGCTTTCGTGGCTGCGTACCATGCAGGCATCGGATATTGCGCTGTGTATCGTGTCCAACAGCAAGCGCCCGCGCGTGGTGCATTTTTCCGAGCGTTACGGGTTAGACTGTATTACGCACGCAAAAAAGCCGTTTTCCCGCGGCATCCGCGCCGCACAGACTCGCTTTGGCTTCCGCCCGGAAGAGGCGGCGCTCGTCGGCGACCAGATCTATACAGATGTGTTGGGAGCCAACTGCGCGGGGCTGACGTCCATTCTGGTCACGGCCATCCGCAACCACACCATCTGGCTGAAGCTGCGCCATGTGGCGGAGCTGCCGTTTATTGCGATCGGAAAGGGGAGAATGCATCGTGAAAAATCTTGAAAAATATCAGAGCCTGCTGCACGAGGTGGACGCGCTGCTGCTGACAAGTGCGGCAAATCGGATGTATGCCGCGCAGTACGATATAGCCGAGGGCGTGGCCGTTGTGACAGCGAAAGCGGCCTATTACTTTACAGACAGCCGCTATCTTGAGGCCGCAGAGCGAAATCTGGAGGGCTTCACCGTGCTGGGTGTGGATGCACAGCACAGCTATCGCGCGCGTGTGAATGAGGTCATTGCGGCTCACACGGTAAAGACGCTGGGCTTTGAAGAGGACGATGTATCGCACGCCGCGTTTTTGCGCTGGCAGAAGGAGCTGCACGCTGTGCTCGTGCCGTGCCAGCAGAAGCTGAACGCCCCGCGGGCTTCCAAGGGACCGTGGGAGCTGGAGCGGATGCGCGCTGCGCAGAAAGTGACAGACAAAACGTTTGCAGAGCTTCTGAACGTGATCCGTGCCGGCATGACGGAAAAAGAGCTGGAGGCGGAGCTGCTTTATCGCCTGTATAAATATGGCGCGGAGAAACCGTCATTTGATCCCATTGTGGTGTCCGGCCCGAACACGAGCCTGCCGCACGGCGTGGCAGGCAGCCGCGCGCTGCAATACGGCGACTTTGTGACCATGGACTTTGGGGCAAAGGTGGACGGCTACTGCGCGGATATGACGCGCACTGTGGCGCTTGGCTTTGTTACGGAGGAGATGGCCAAGGTCTATGACATTGTGCTGCAGGCACAGTTGGCGGGTCTTGCGGCCACAAAGGCCGGTGTGTGCGGCTGCGACATGGACGGCGCGGCGCGCAAAGTCATTGCGGACGCCGGCTACGGCCCGTATTTTGGCCACAGCTATGGCCACAGCCTGGGCATTGAGATCCACGAAGCGCCGAATGCCAGTCCGTCCAATCACGAGCCCATGCCTGCCGGCGCAGTCGTATCGGCCGAGCCCGGCATTTATCTGCCCGGAAAATTCGGCGTGCGCATTGAGGACGTAGTTGTTTTGACGGCAGACGGTGTGGAGGATTTGACGCGCAGTCCAAAAAAATTGATTATTTTGTGAGAATATCTTGAAAAACGCTGCGTCATGTAGTAAAATTTATCTGCTAATTTGTAGTTACGAAACTTAACATATGGAGGAATCATTATGGCAACCATTACCGCCGGCGACTTTAGAAACGGCAAGACGTTCGAGATGGACGGCAAGATCATGCAGGTCGTGGAATTCCAGCACGTCAAGCCCGGCAAGGGCGCTGCATTCGTCCGCACGAAGATGAAGAACATCGTGACCGGCGCTGTCACTGAAACGTCTTTCAACCCCACGGCGAAGTTTGAAGAAGCGTTCATCGAGCGCAAGGATTATGAGTACAGCTACAACGACGGCGACCTGTACTACTTTATGGATCAGGAAACCTACGACATGCTGCCGCTCAACAAGGACGTGCTGGATGATTCCTTCCGCTTCATCAAGGAAAACACCATGTGCAAGCTGCTGAGCTATAAGGGCAACGTATTCGGCGTGGAAACTCCGAACTTTGTGGAGCTCGAAGTCACAAAAGCCGACCCGGGCGTGAAGGGCGACACCGCCACGAACGTCACGAAGCCCGCAACGGTGGAGACCGGCGCAGAGATCAAGGTGCCCCTGTTTATCAACGAAGGCGACCGCATCCAGATCGACACCCGCACGGGCGAATATCTGGGCCGTGCCAAGGGCTAAATCGTCTGTTATAAATTCACAACCAACGCCTGCCATGAAAGGAGAACGCATCATGACGCTTTCTGAAAAATCTGCCTATCTCAAGGGCCTGATGGACGGCCTGAAGCTCGATACCGAAAAGAATGAGGGCAAGCTCATTGCCGCCATCGTGGATATGCTCGGCGATGTGGCCGAAACCGTTACGGATCTGGAAGACGTTGTTGACACCATCTCCGACGAGCTGGACTGCATCGAAGAAGATCTCGACACCATCGACGAATATCTGATGGACGACGAGGATGAGGACGAAGACGACGACGATTACGAAGACGTGGATGACGACGAATATGATTTCGGCGACGAAACGCTCTACGAAGTCAAGTGCCCGACCTGCGGCGAGGAGATCACCATCGACGAGGATATGCTCGACGAAGGCTCGACCGTGTGCCCGAACTGCGGTGAAGAGCTGGAGTTTGACATGGAAGAGGACGACGAGGACGACAAATAAGCAAAGATCCCGGCAAGCGGCGCACCCGATGCGCCGCTTGATTTTTTGCGTTTTGCATGGTAGAATGGCCTATCAGCATTTGTGAGGTGTGAGATGCGCAATTATACAAAAAACGCCATTAAGACATCTTTTTTAAAGCTGCTCAATGAGCAGCCGCTGGGCAAGATCAGCGTCCGCAGCATTGTGGAGGACTGCGGCATCAACCGCAACTCCTTCTATTATCATTATCAGGACATCCCGGCGCTCGTGGAAGAGATCGTCCGCGATGCGTGCGATGCTCTCATTGCGCAATATCCCGATATTTCGTCGCTGGACGAGGGCGTGGAGGCCGCCCTGCATTTTGCGCAGGAAAACCGCCGCGCCGTACTGCACATTTATCAGTCGGCCAACCGGGAGATTTATGAACGCTATTCCATGCAGCTGTGCGAGTATATAGCGCAGCGCTATCTGGATACGCTGTTTGGCCCGGCGGCCGTATGCGAAGGTGACCGGATGCTGTTCATTCAGGGCCTCAAGTGTACGCTGTACGGCCTTGGACAGGACTGGATCATGAGCGGCATGAAAGAGGATCTCGCACCCCGTGCACGCCGTACCGCGGTGCTGTTCCGCGGCCTTGGTGCGGAACTCATCCGGCGCAGCAATGCCAGCCCATCTGTAGAATGATCCATGCGCTGCACACAACATCCCTGTTTTTGTGCAAACCAATGCTGTTTGTCCATAGCGCAGACTGCTAAAATCGGATATACTACATACGATGAAGGCGGCAAAGCCGCAAAAGGGGAGGAACTGTTCCATGAAGCATCGTTCTGTGGCGCCTATGCGGGCGGCGAAGACTGGCTATATCATCCTGTCTGCGGCACTGTGTGTGCTTGGCATTTTCCTGATGGTAAAGCCGGACTTTTCTGCGGCGGCGCTGGGCGTCATTTGCGGTATTTTACTGCTGGTGTTTGGCGTGATCCGTCTGGTCGGCTATTTTTCGCGCGATCTCTACCGTTTGGCGTTCCAATATGATCTGGCGCAGGGTCTGGTGCTCCTTGTGGTGGGCCTTGTGCTGCTGATTCGGCCGCACAGCCTGATGACGTTTTTGTGTGTTGCGCTTGGCATTTATATTTTTGCCGACGGTGTGTTCAAAATCCAGATCGCAGCCGAGGCCAAACGCTTTGGCCTGCCTGCCTGGTGGGTCATTCTGGCCATTGCCATTGTCACGGCGGTGTGCGGCATCGCGCTCCGGCCGGGTGAGGGGAGCAGCTTTCTGATGACGCTGCTGGGCCTGACACTGCTGCTGGAAGGCATTTTGAATTTCAGCACGGTCATTACGGCAGTAAAGATCGTGAAAAACCAAGTGCCAGACGATGTCATTGATGTAGAATGGACAGACGTTGACAAGTAACATCGCAGAAAAAAGCCCGGATGGCATTCTAGCCATCCGGGCTTTTATGATCGTGTTTACACCTTCGCTTTGGACTGCAGCGTTGCCATGAGCACAGCAAATGCCATGATCGTACCGCGGACGACGTACTGCACGTAAATATCCACGTTCAGAATGGTCATGGCGTTGATGACGACACCCATAAAGAGAACGCCCATCAAGGTGCCCCAGGGCTTGCCAATGCCGCCTGCCATGCTCGTGCCGCCAATGACAACAGAGGACACCACATCTACTTCCCAACCCTTTCCAAAGCTGTAGGAACCAGAGGCGACCTGCGCCGAGTGCATACACGCGGCCAGCACGCACATCACCTGCACAGAGGCAAACACGATGATCTTCGTCTTAAAGACGTTGATACCGGACAGGCGTGCAGATTCTGTATTTCCGCCAATGGCATAAATAGCACGGCCGGTGGTCGTATACGTCATGAGAAAATGCGCCAGCAGGAACACAACGATCAGAATAATGGCCGGAATTGGAACAACACCCACGCGTCCAATGCCCAGCTGCAAGAACCAAGTCGGGAAGGCGTTGGCAATGGGGAAGCCCTCACAGATGATGCCGGCTAAACCGTACATCACGTTTAAGGTCGCCAGCGTGACAATGAACGCCGGCATCCGGAACTTGTGCTCCGCGTAAGCATGGAGAAGACCCATAATGATGGCAACAATGATGGCAAGGACAATACCCAGAATGCACGCGGCCGTGAGTGAGCAGCCCGTCTGGCCGGGCAGATCGCGGCAGAAGCGGGCGACGATGACGCCGGCCAGCGCTACCTGCGAGCCAATGG
>CAKTXB010000107.1 GCA_934630555.1 uncultured Oscillospiraceae bacterium | reverse complement strand
GGGAAAGAAAGGGGGGCCGAGCCGCCCCCCTAGTAGGCACTACCAGAATAAAATGCAAAAACTAAAGGTTTTGCAAAACCCAAAACCACAGGGTACCGGGGCGAAGCCCCGTAAACCCCCGCTTGCGCCCCGCCGGGGCGCAAAAAAGCAGAAGATGCTTTCGCATCCTCTGCCCTTTTGTTTAATCCAAAAACTCCATTGGATCCACGCTTACGCCGTTCTTCTCTACCACAAAGTGCAGATGCGGCTGCTCGGACACCTCCAGCAGCGCTGTTGCGCCCACTGCACCGATGGTCTGTCCGGCGCTGACACGCTGCCCGGCCGACACGGTCGGCATGGCCGTCAGGTTCTGATAGCGTGTCACATAGCCGCCGTCGTGCGTAATGGCCACCGTTGTGCCGAAGAACTCGTCGTCATACACAGCGCTGACCGTGCCGGCAGCAGCGGCCATGACCGGCTCTCCCGACACAGCCGCAAGGTCCATGCCGTCATGTGTGCGCCAGTCGTGCGTTGTTTCGTTCCAGGCCAGCTTGTCCATGCTGTAGCCGCCAATGGCCGTGCCTGACACCGGCCAGACGCGGATGCCCTCGGCCTGCTGCCGCACGGCGTCGTCCGCCGTGATGGCCGCCGTTTCCCGCGCGTCGTCCGCGCTGCCGGAGGCCGCCGGGTCGGACGGCTTTGCCGTCTGTGCCGGTTTTTCCGCCTGCGGCACGGTGGCCGGTGTGGCCACGGCCATGGCCGGCTGCTGGAGCGAATGCTTTTCTGCCAATGCGCCCGATACGAAAATATAGCCCGAAATTCCCACTGCAGCGATGCACAGGAACAGGACTATGTAGTAGCCCTTTTCCTGAAAGAATTTGCGGACCGCACCGGACTTGCGGTTGGGTTCTTTGTTCTGCATAAAATGCACCTCCGCAGATGAGTATGGCCACATCTGCGGAGATTAAACATTTTATTCCAAAAAATTATGCGTTGACGAGGTGCGCTTTCGCCGGGAAATACTGCTCCTGAAAATATTTCATAATGCTGCGCCGCGTGACAATGCCAATGAATGCTCCCTTGTCGTCGATCACCGGCACAAAGTTCTGCTCCGCTGCCACCGTCACAAGGTCCTCCACACGCGTGTCCACCGTAACAGGCTGAATTTTCCGGCGGGGCTGGATCTCACTGATGCCGTGCTGCTCGGTTTGCCGCAGATCCATCACACACAGGCGCTTGATGGCCCACAGCAGGTCGCCCTCTGTCAAAACACCGCAATAGCTGCCGTCGCGGTCCAGAATGGGCACAGCGGTATAGCCGGAGCTTTCCATGCGGCCCATGGCCTCGCGGATGGTATCGTCGGCATCTACATAGGAACACATTGCCTTGGGGGTCAGAAAAAACAGAATGTTCATGATACTTCCTCCCGTATCTGCTTTTAGTATAGCATACGCCGCCCCGCCAAGGCGTGACGAATTTGTAAATAAGGCCAAAAAATGCCGCCCGGTGCTGCGCGCCGGGCGGCGGGGATATTTTATGCCTGCGCCTTACATATTCTTCAGTCGTTCAAAAAAGCCCTTCCGCTTGGGGTGGGTATCATCCGAAGCCGTATCGTCAAACTGCCGCAGCAGTTCCTTCTGCTTGGCCGTCAGCTTCTGCGGTGTTTCCACGACCACGGTGACGAACTGGTCGCCGCGCGTTTTGTAACCCACATACTGAATGCCCTTGCCGCGCAGCCGGAACGTGGTGCCCGTCTGCGTGCCCTCTGGGATGTTATAGCGCACTTTGCCGTCCAGCGTTGGCACCTCAATGGTCGCGCCCAGCGCAGCCTGCGCAAACGAAATGGGCATTTCACACAGCACGTTCGCGCCGTCACGCACAAAGATGCTGTGCTTGCGCACGTGCACCGTCACCAGCAGATCGCCGTTCGGGCCGCCGTTGGAGCCGGCATTGCCCTCCTCCCGCACACGGAACGACTGGCCGTCGTCAATACCGGCCGGCACCTTCACGCGCACGGTGTTGTTGCGGCGCACCTTGCCCTTGCCCTTACACACATTGCACGGGTCCTTGATGATCTTGCCCTGGCCGCCGCACTTGGGGCACGGCTGGTTGGACTGCATGGTCATGCCCATGAAATTCTGCTGCGTGCGCACCGTGCCGGTGCCGCGGCAATACGAGCACGTTTCCGGCTGTGCGCCGTCCTTGCAGCCCGTGCCGCGGCACGTGTTGCAGGGCTCAATGCGGCTGTACGTGATCTCGCGTTCACAGCCAAACGCCGCGTCCTCAAATGAGATCTCAATTTCCGAGACAATGTTCTGGCCCTTGCTCGGGCCATTGCGGCGTGCGGAGGATGTGCTGCCGCCGCCAAAGAAATCGCCGAAAATATCGCCCAGATCGCCAAAGCCGCCAAACCCGCCAAAGCCGCCGCCGAACGGATTGCCGCCCGCATTCGGGTTAAAGTTCGGATCCACGCCTGCAAAGCCATACTGATCGTAGCGTGCCTTTTTATCCGCGTCGGACAGCACCTCGTAGGCCTCGTTGACTTCCTTGAATTTTTCCTCTGCGCTCTTGTCGCCGGGGTTCTGGTCGGGATGGTATTTCATCGCCAGCTTGCGGTACGCCTTTTTGATCTCAGCGTCTGAAGCGTTTTTCTCAACGCCCAGCACCTCGTAATAATCGCGCTTGTTCTGCTCTGCCATAGAATCTCACCTCAGTTTCCGGCATAACAGCCAAGAGGGGCGGTCATCCCGCCCCTGACTGGCCGAAAGCTCAGTTGTCCTTGACTTCCTCATAGTCCGCGTCCACAACGCCGTCGTCATTGCCGCCGGCCTGCTGGCCTGCACCGGCTGCGCCGGCTGCTGCGTTCACATCGCCCTGCGGAGCGGCGTTCTGATACAGTTTCTCAGACACTGCATAGAAGGCCTTCTGCACTTCCTCGGTCGCGGCCTTGATGGCGGCCACATCCGTGCCCTTCATGGCTTCCTTCAGCTTGGAGATGGCAGCCTCGACCGGTGCTTTCTCTTCGGCGGAGACCTTGTCGCCCATCTCGTTCAGTGTCTTTTCAGACTGATAGATGATCTGGTCGGCCGCGTTGCGCGTATCGACCTCGTCCTTGCGGGCCTTGTCCTCGGCGGCATACTGCTCGGCTTCCTTCACAGCCTTGTCAATGTCCTCCTTCGACAGGTTCGAGGAGGCGGTAATGGTGATCTTCTGCTCTGCGCCTGTGCCAAGGTCCTTGGCCGAAACGTTCACGATGCCGTTGGCGTCGATGTCGAACGTGACCTCGATCTGCGGCACGCCGCGCGGCGCCGGTGCAATGCCCGTCAGCTGGAACTTACCGAGGGTCTTGTTGTATGCAGCCATCTCACGTTCGCCCTGCAGCACATGGACCTCAACAGAGGTCTGGTTGTCTGCCGCGGTGGAGAACACCTGGCTCTTCTTGGTCGGAATGGTGGTGTTGCGCTCAATGAGTTTTGTGAACACGCCGCCCATGGTCTCAATGCCCAGCGACAGCGGGGTCACGTCCAGCAGCAGCAGGCCCTTGACGTCGCCACCCAGCACGCCGCCCTGAATGGCAGCGCCCACAGCCACGCACTCGTCGGGGTTGATGCCCTTGAAGCCTTCCTTGCCGGTGAGCTTCTTGACCTCCTCCTGCACGGCGGGGATACGGCTCGAGCCGCCGACCAGCAGGACCTTGGAGATGTCGTTTGCAGTCAGGCCCGCGTCGGCCATGGCCTGCTTCACCGGGCCAACGGTCGCTTCCACCAGATGCGCGGTCAGCTCGTTGAACTTTGCACGCGTCAGCGTCACGTCCAGATGCTTCGGGCCGGTAGCGTCGGCAGTGATATACGGCAGGTTGATGTTGGAGCTCGTCACGCCGGACAGCTCGATCTTGGCCTTTTCGGCAGCCTCCTTCAGACGCTGCATAGCGACCTTGTCGCTCGACAGGTCAATGCCCTCGGCCTTCTTGAATTCATCCACAAGGTACTTGATGATGCAGTCGTCAAAGTCGTCGCCGCCAAGGTGCGTGTTGCCGTTCGTGGCCAGCACCTCGATCACGCCGTCGCCGATGTCCAGAATGGACACATCGAACGTGCCGCCGCCAAGGTCGTAGACCATGATCTTCTGCTCCGCTTCCTTATCAACGCCATAGGCCAGCGCCGCCGCGGTCGGTTCGTTGATGATACGCTTGACCTCCAGACCCGCGATCTTGCCGGCGTCCTTTGTAGCCTGACGCTGCGCGTCGTTGAAGTAAGCCGGAACGGTGATGACAGCCTCGGTGACCGGGCCGCCCAGATATGCCTCGGCATCCGCCTTCAGCTTCTGCAGGATCATGGCCGAGATCTCCTGCGGGGTATACTTCTTGCCGTCGATCTCCACTTTGTAATCCGTGCCCATATGACGTTTGATGGACGCGATGGTGCGGTCATGGTTCGTGACCGCCTGACGCTTTGCCACCTGACCGACCATACGCTCGCCGGTCTTGGAAAACGCCACCACGGACGGGGTCGTGCGGTTGCCTTCCGCGTTTGCGATAACGACGGGCTCGCCGCCTTCCATAACTGCTACACAGCTGTTGGTAGTACCAAGGTCAATGCCGATAATTTTGCTCATAATAATTGCCTCCTATATGAATCTGTGAAAGTTTTTACAAATTGAATTTTGAAACAGCTCTGCGGCGCTGCGCCGCCGTGCCGGTTCAGTTGGCCACACGCACCATGGCGAAGCGGACGACCTTATCGCCGAGCTTAAAGCCCTTCTGGAACACCTCAGCGATCACATTCTCGCCCAGCACCTCGTCCTCACAGTGCATCACAGCATTGTGGATGGCGGGGTCAAACGTCTCTCCGGCCGCGCCGAAGATCGTCACGCCCAGGCCGTCCAGCACGTTCACCAGCTGGTTCATGGTCATCTCCACGCCCTTTTTGAATGCTTCGTCAGCCGTCTGCTGGCTCAGGGCCCGCTCGAGATTGTCATACACGGGCAGGAACTTTTCCACTGTGCTGGCGCGGGCGTCGGCATAAATGCCGTCCTTCTCGCGCTGCGATCGCTTGCGGAAATTGTCATACTCGGCACACAGCCGCAGATAATTGTCATGCTCCTGTGCCAGCTTCTGTTCTGTCTCCGCAAGCTTGGCCGCTTCCTTGGACGTCTTGTCCTTTTCTTTATGGGCGGCGCGCTTTTCCTTGGCCGGAGCTTCCTCCGGCTGCGGAGCCGCTGCCTGCTGCGGCTGCTCCTGCACCGCCTCGGCGGTCTGTTCCGCCGTTTTCTTTTCGTCACTCATGTCGTTTTTTGCCTCCGAATCTATTCTTCTTTGGTGCTGCCGCCGGGCGGCAGAGCCGCTTCTCCGGGTTTCTGGAACATTTTGCTGAGATTCTCAGCAAAATAGCTCAGCCTCGCGGTGATCTGCGCGTAATCCATACGCGTCGGCCCAACGACGCCGATCATGCCCTGCATCCCGTCGCCAATGTCGAACTTTGTCATCACAACGCTGGTGTCCTTCAGCTCCGCCGCAATATTTTCCGGCCCGACCAGGATCTGCGTGCCGCTCTTTCCGGCCACTGCCGGGAGATTCGACACAATGTCCTCATCGAGCGAAGCCAGCAGCATCTGTGCCTTGCCGACGTCGTGATATTCCGGCTGCGCCAGCAGCTTGGCCTGCCCGGTCATATAGACCTCCGCGGGCTTTTCCTGCAGCAGGCTCATGGTGAACTCCGCCACCAGCGGCACCAGCGATGCGGCGCTGCCCGCCGCGCGGTCCAGCCGCGCCAGCGTGTCCTGCGTGATCTGCTCCGGCGTCACACCGGTGAGCGTCGCGTTCAAAAGCGCGGCCAGCGTATGCAGATCCTGCTCGCTCACAGCCAGCGGCAAACGGATGAGCTTGTTCTTGACCTGATTGTTGCTGAGCATAACGACCAGAATGAAGCTGTCCTGCTCGGCCAGAATGAGGTCAAACCGCCGCACCGTCACAGCCTGCGCCGGGGCGGCCACGGCATATGCCGGCAGGTTCGTCATGTTGGATACGAGCTTGCCCACCTGCGCAATGACCTTGTCGACCTCCTGCATTTTGTCGTTCAGCGCCTGATTGATGCTGCGCGTTTCATCGACCGACAGCCGGTAATCCTGCATCAGTTCATCCACATACAGCCGGTAGCCTGCCGGCGACGGGATCCGCCCCGCCGACGTGTGCGGCTGTTCCAGCAGCCCCATGTTCGTCAGCTCTGCCATCTCATTGCGGATGGTGGCGGAAGAAAAATCCATGCCCGGCATCGCGGCGATCATCTTTGAGCCCACCGGCTCCGCCGTGCGGACGTAATTGTCCACAATGGCCCGCAGGATCTTTTTCTTGCGCTCCGAAAGCTCCATATCATCGCCTCCCTGTCGGTTTGTATTTCATTTTAGCACTCACTATCCCTGAGTGCTAAACGCAGTGTACCACCGTCGGTAGGGAAAGTCAATACCTTACATTGTGAATTATTTGTAAATCTATGTGATTATTTGAATTTGTGCCCACCGCCGGTTTTGCTTATCGCCCCTGCAGTGCGAGGGCACCGCTTTTGCCTCAGTGTTTGCAACACCGCAACCGTGCCTCCGGCGGATTTTGCCGGAATCGGCAGGCTTGCGCCCGTCACCGCTTTTTCCCCGGTGGCCGCGCCACCGCAACCGTGCCTCCGGCGGATTTGCCATAGTCGGCAGGCTTGCGCCCGTCACCGCTTTTTCCCCGGTGGCCGCGCCACCGCAACCGTGCCTCCGGCGGCTGACTTTTTTCTGCCTTGCCAGAAAAAAGTCAGCAAAAAAGAGGCGCTGGAGCGCGTTTCGACTTCTACCGCACTGCCACTACTGAAGCCACCAAACCTGCAACTAGTTGCAAACGAACGTCCTCTCCTGCAAGGAACTACGTCTGCCCTGCTCGCCAGAGCGACTCGCCAAACTTGT
>CAKTXB010000106.1 GCA_934630555.1 uncultured Oscillospiraceae bacterium | reverse complement strand
TCTCGGTGTTGAGCTTGGTCAGACCTGCGGTGTAATCCTCGTCCGTATTATACTCCGAATAATCGCGCACGACGATCCGGTATTCGTCGCTCGCGCGGTTAAAGGCGAGAATTTGGGCGCGCAGCGTCGAGGGCATATACAGGCACGCGAGCGTCAGCTCCTGCTTTTCGGTGACGCTGGCCGCGTCGGTCGGCGTGAGCACGGCGACCTGCCAGCCGGACGCGTTCGCGCCAGGAGACCCGGGTGCGTCATTCGTCGCGGTGGTGACGCTCATGCCGCCGATGAAGTAGCCGTAGCTGCTGGTCGAGTCGCGCAGGATGGCGCACACGCGGCCGTCGTCCAGAACGTAGGTGCCGTTGATGGAGTCGCTGTTCAGGTCGCAGGCGAGCCAGTCCACGAGCTTTTCCTGCTTGCCGCTGCCGGTCTTATAGCCATACAGGGCCGTGCCGTTGTTGTAGAAGAAGTCGTACTGGCTGTTTCCGGGCAGAAGATTCCATGCGCTGTCCGGCAGCGTGATGGTCTGGCCCCAGCTCTTGCTGGCTGTGTCGAGCGCCTGGAACTTCATGCTCTCGCCCGTATAGCTCGTAACGCCGATGGTGTCGGCGTTCAGACGCTTTAGGTCGGCGTAGCTCTCATTGTCGAGCACTGCGGTCAGCGTGCCGTCGGCGCTCCACAGGTACGCGTATTGGTCAGACGAGGCGGCGAATGAGCCGTCCTTTGTGACGAACACGCGCTGCGGATAGAAGGAAACGTAGTTGCCTGCCTGCGGCGCGGCCGTTTCGCCGGGGTCGAGCGTCAGCTCCTGCCGGATGCTGCCGTCCGCCGCCAGCTCGGTGGCGCGGATGGTCGTTCCGCCGTCCACATAATAATTATACCGCTGATCGGTCTCCGGGTCAAAGTTCTCCGGCACGTCGTAGCGTGAACGGTTGACGTTCCAAAACAGCCACACAGAGCCGTCCTTGCCCGGCTGAAGATCAAACAGATTCTGCGAAATGCTCCAGCCCTCGGCGTCCGCCTCCTGCGGATCGGTGATGAGCGCGCCAATGGGTGTGGACTCGCCGGTCGCAAGGTCCATTTTGTAGACCTGATAGCCGGTCTCATTATACTGGTAGCTTTCGCCGCTTACCTCGTCGGTGTAGGTACGCTCCTCGCCCTCCTGCGCCGCGGCAAGATACAGCGCGCCGCCGGTCATGCAGCTGGCGCTCACGTACTGCGCGGCGCTGGGGGCGTTATAGTACTTGGCGGTGTAGACGTATTTGCTTGCAAGCTCCGACGCGGTCGCGTTGGCATTCGTCTTTTGGCTGCCTGCGTTGGGCGCGTCCGTGTCCTGCTTGCTGCCTGCGGCGCAGCCGCCCAGCAGCATCGCCAGCGCCAGCACAGCTGCCAGCAGGCGGATCATTTTTTTCTTCATAGCTGTTTCTCCTTTTTGCGGTCCGCGCGCGGCGCGGCACTTGGGTGGCCGATGATCAACTCGTCTTCGGTTGCTTGTGTGGGTCATTCTTGCGGGCCTTGCTCCGGCAGCGCCGCCTCCCGCCGGCCGGCGGGGAGCAGCAGCTCTGCGCAAAAGCGCCCGTTTTCTTCATACGTCCGGAAGCGGCCGTTCATCTGCTCCATGATCTTGCGGCAGGTTTTCAGGCCGATACAGTTGCTTTGTGTCCGGTCGGGGTCCGGCAAAACGGCATTGTCCACGCAGATGGAAAGCCACCCCGCCTCCTGCGCCACAGCAAGGTTCACCGGCTGCGCGGGGTCGGCATATTTGCGCAGATTGTCCAGCAGGTTGTCCGTCACGCGCTTTAAAAACAGCACGTCCGCGCTGATGCTGCAATCCAGCGTGCCGGCGAGCACGCGCACCGAAAAGCCATACTGCTCCACATTCGCGGCCAGCTCGCCCAGCAGCTGCTGCATCAGGATCTCCGCGTCATACGTCTGCACGTTCGTGGCAAGCTCTCCGCTGCCATACACCAGCGCATAGCGAAACAAACGGTCTGTCAGCTGCTTGAGCTGCGCGGCCTTATCATAGCTCGCGGCAATGTACTGCCGCAGCTCTTCCTCCGTGCGGTACTGCCCGTCGTTCGCAAGGCCAAGATAGCCCAAAAGCGCCGTGAGCGGATTGCGCAGGTCGTGCGACATGGCCGTGATGAGCTCGCTGTTTTTCTGCCGCGCCTCGGCCTCCTCCTGCGTTTTCTGCCGGATGGACAGGCGCATATCGTCCACGCTGCGCACCAGGCTGCCCAGCTCATCGCGACTGCTGCTCTGCATGGACTGCTCCAGATCGCCGCGCGCAATAGACTGGATCTGCCCGCTCAGGCTGATGATCTGCCGTGTAATGCGGTTATTATACAGCAGCATCGTCAGCGCCAGCAGCGTGCACCCGAGCACCAGCCCCGCCACCTGCACCAGATCGTACAGCCGTGATTCGGAAAAATCATAGACAATGGCCTGAAACAGCCCGTCGCGGAAGCTCACGGGATACAGCTCCATGCCGGACGGCAGCTGCTGCTCGGAGGCCGCGTCCGCATCCACGCCCCACCAGCCGGCCTCCAGCGCCAAACGCTCATTCTGATAAAACAGGATGTAAACATCCTTTTCCGCCATGGACCAGCGGCTGATGGCGTCGGTATCCTGCGAGGCCAGGCCGTTTGCGCGCACATAGCGCTGAAAGCGCTCCATCGTTTCCGTGTTGCGCCTGCGCACGGCCGTGTCGCTCATGTAAAAATGCTCCACAGCCGCGTCGCCCGCCGCCACGGTGATAAGATACAGCCCCGTGCCCAGCACGATGCCGGTCAGCAGCACCAGCAGCAGCTTTATGCGCAGCGAAACAGCGCCCTTTTTCTCAGTCAAGCTGATACCCCTTTCCCCACACGGTGCGGATGAGCCTCGGATTGGCCGGGTCGCGCTCCAGCTTTTTGCGCAGGTTCACAATGTGGACCATGACCGTATTCGTAGACGACGGCATATACTTTTCATGCCACACGCCGCTGTAGATCTGCTCCACCGACACCACGCTGCCGCGGTGCTGCGCCAGAAACTGCAGGATCTCAAATTCCGTTTCCGTCAGATCGACCGGCACGCCCTCGCACAAGACCCGCCGCCCCTGCTCGTCCAGCGCAAGGCCGGGGCGCAGCTGACGCTCATTGCTCTTGCCCTTGTATACGCGGTAGCGCCGCAGCAGCGAGTCCACCTTGATCATCAGCTCCGCCTGTGAAAACGGCTTTGCCAGATAGTCGTCGCCGCCGGAGGTAAAGGCTTCATAGCGGTCGCGCTCCTGCGTGCGCGCCGTCAAAAACAAAATGGGGGCGGCCGTCAGCGCACGGATGCGCCCGCTCGCCTCCAGCCCGTTCAGCCCCGGCATCATGATGTCCATGATGACCAGGTCCACGTCCGGATGCGCCTGCACCTGTTCGATCGCCGCCAGGCCGTTTTGCGCCTCGCACACGTCATAGCCCTTTGCCTGCAGCAAAATGCGCAGGATGTTGCGAATGTCGGGCTCGTCGTCCACGACCAGAATGTGGGTCTTTTCCTCCATAGCTGCCTCCGCCTTGTAAATTCCATCCGTTTTTCAGCATTATAGCACAGCTTTTCCCCGTTGCGGGGGTTTTTAAGAATTATTAAGGATGGGCTTGAAGATACCGGCCGGAAAGTGCTATAATCCAGAATATATCACACGCCGGAGGCTGCGCATGGATATTTTGTATCAGGACGACCGCGTGCTCGTCTGCATCAAGCCCGCAGGGCTTCTGTCCACCGACGATGAAAACGGCCTGCCGCAAAAGCTGCGGGAATATCTTGGCGACAGCACGGCCTGCATCCGCACCGTCCACCGGCTTGACGCCGCCGTGTCCGGCGTCATGGTCTACGCCCGCTCCGCCATGAGCGCGTCGCTGCTGTCCGAGCAGATCCGCGACGGGAAATTCCAAAAGGAATACCTCGCCGTCCTCCACGGCGCGCCGGACGCGCCGGAGGGGGAACTGACCGACCTTTTGTGGCGCAACCGCTCCACGCGCAAGACCGTCGTCGTGACCGCGCCGCGCAAAGACGCCAAGCAGGCCGTGCTGCGCTACCGCGTGCTGGCGCGGTCCGGCGGCATGAGCCTTGTCCAGATCCGGCTGCTGACCGGCCGGACCCACCAGATCCGCGTACAGTTTTCTTCGCGCGGCCTGCCGCTCGTGGGCGACCGCAAATACGGCACGGGCACCGACGACTGCCCCATCGCGCTCTGGTCGTACCGCCTGTGCTTTTTCCATCCGCAGACCGGCGCGCCGCTGACATTTTCGCAGCTGCCGCCCGCGGCTGCGCCTTGGACATACTTCGCGCTCCCGCCCGGCTTTTCCGCGCCGGAGCCGGGACGACCTTCCCATTTCTTTGACATACAGGAGGATACCCGCCATGGCTGATCTTGCTGCAAAAAGAGTCAATTTCCTCGAAGGGCCGCTGTTTTCGCAGATCCTGCGCTTTTCGCTGCCGCTGGCCGCAACAGGCGTCTTGCAGCTGCTCTTCAACGCCGCCGATACCATCGTCGTCGGCAAATTCTCCGGCAGTAATTCGCTGGCCGCCGTCGGCGCAACAGCCTCGCTCATCAACCTGCTCATCGGCCTGTTCATCGGCATTTCCATCGGCGCGAACATTCTCATCGCGCGCTACATCGGCAGCCGCCAGCGGGAGCAGACGCAAACCGCCGTGCATACGGCCATGGTGCTCAGCGTCATTCTCAGCGTCATCGTCACCGTGCTGGGCCTCTGCCTTTCCGAGCCGCTGCTGCGCATGATGGACACGCCGGAGGAGATCCTGCCGCTCTCGGCGCTGTATCTGCGCATCTACTTTCTCGGAATGCCGGGCAACATCATCTATAACTTCGGCGCAGCCGTGCTCCGCGCCGACGGCGATACAAAGCGCCCGCTCATCTTCCTGTCCATCTCCGGCGTCGTCAACGTCATTTTGAATCTGGTGCTCGTCATTGTGTTCCATCTCGATGTCGCCGGCGTTGCCATTGCCACGGACGTATCGCAGTATGTATCGCTCGTGCTGCTGCTGCGCTGCCTCATGCGCGAGCAGGGCTGGTGCCGGGTGGAGCTCAAAAAGCTGCGGCTGGACGGCCGAGACGCCCTGCGCATGATCCAGATCGGTCTGCCGGCCGGTCTGCAAAGCGTTATCTTCAACATCTCCAACGTCATGATCCAGTCGGCGGTCAACTCGTTTGGCTCCACGGTCATCGCGGCCAATACCGCCGCCGGCAATCTCAATAACTTCTCCTACACGGCCATGAACGCTGTCTTTAACGCCGTTGTAACATTCACCAGCCAGAACTACGGCGCCCTCAAGCTCTCGCGCATCGGCAAGATCTATTCCAGCGGCCTTGCCGTCTGTATGCTCATCGGCATCCCCATGTGCGTGGGCAGTTATCTGCTGGGCCGTCCGCTTTTGAGCATCTACATTTCAAAAAGCGACCCGGATTACCAGCAGATCCTCGACGTCGGCATGATCCGGATGTTCTGGGTCGGCTTTACGTATTTTCTCTGCGGTATCATGGAGGTCAGCTGCGGCATGGTGCGCGGGCTCGGCCGCGCGTGGCTGCCGATGTTCGTCAGCGCCATCGGCTCATGCCTGCTGCGCATCATCTGGATCAAAACGCTCTTTGCCGCCGAGCCGACGCTGCCGTGCCTGTACGCATCCTATCCCGTCAGCTGGGTCCTCACCTCGCTGGCGCACTATATCTGCTACCGCGGCATTATGAAAAAGCTGCGCGTCAGACTCCCCAGCGCAGTGTGATTTCACAGGAGGTCCTTTCATGCGGGTCATTGACACCGAAAACATTATGAACGCCATGCGCAGCGAAACGCAATTCGTTTTGCGCTGCGAAGAAGTCTTTCACGATAAGATCAGCGCCGCATGCAGCGCCATTCTGGCCGCGCGGGCGCAAAAGCCCATCGTTGCCCTCACCGGCCCGTCCGGCTCCGGCAAAACGACGACCGCGCTGCGGCTGAAAGCGTACCTTGAAAATCTGGGCGTGCCCGTCTGCCTGCTCAGTATGGATGATTTCTTTCTGCCCTTGGCCAAGCGCCCGCCGGAGGCGGCAGACTGGGAATCGCCCCACTGCGTGGACCGCACACTGCTGCTGAGCACCATCGAGCAGCTGCTGGAGGGCCGCGAAGTGCCCATCCCGTGGTATGACTTTGTCCACAACACCACCGGCGGCTACCGCCCCATGCAGGGCAGCCGTGACGCCATCGTCATCGCCGAGGGCATCCATATGCTGAACCCGCTCATTTTTGACGCCATCCGCAGCCGCGCCACAGGCGTTTACGTCGCCCCGCGCACGCGCGTCATCACAGCCGACGACCAGATCATCCGCCCCGAGCAGATCCGCGTGGCGCGCCGCATGGTGCGCGACTACCGCGGCCGCGGCAAATCGCTGCGCGATACCATCGAGCGCGCACAGGAGGTCGACCGCGGCGAGGTGCAGTATATCGCCCCCCACAAGTCGAATGCCACCATCCACATCGACACGTTCCATGACTATGAGCTGTGTATCCTTGCAAATTCCCTGCGTGAAAACCCGCAGGCTGCCTCCGAGCTGGACGAGGATTATCTGCGTGCCCACGGTCTGGATGTGCTGCTGCGCGAGGTGCGCGCCCTGCCGCCGCTGCGCACGCCCTATGTGCCGCGCGACTCCATCGTGCGCGAATTCGTGGGCGGCAGCTGCTTTGCATACTGAATGTCAAAACACGACGGCCCGGCTGCTTTTTGCATCCGGGCCGCTGCGCGTGTCAAAAAAGTATTTTTGACACGCTTTCAAACGCGAACCGCTGCGCTGGGTTCGCGTTTGAGTAAGGCTTGCGCCATGCTGCGCGTATCATTTGTGCGCTTATAGCGCACAAATTCCACGACTGAACTTCGTTCTGCATGGGTTCGCCTTGGCCAATCGCACTGCGCATAGCTTGTGCTC
>CAKTXB010000105.1 GCA_934630555.1 uncultured Oscillospiraceae bacterium | reverse complement strand
CCAAGAGCACAAGCTATGCGCAGTGCGATTGGCCAAGGCGAACCCATGCAGAACAAAGTTCTGTAGTGGAATTTTTGCGCTGAAAGCGTAAAAATTCTGCGCGCAGCGGGGTGCAAGCCCATTCAAACGGGAACCCAGCGAAGCGGTTCACGTTTGAAAGCGTGCCAAAAAAATTTTTTTGACACGCTGAAGCTCCCTGCGCGGCTGTGGCCGCGCAGGGAGCTTTTGGTTTTTTAAAGCATAAACAGCGCTTCGCGGATGACTTCGCTGACGGTGGGGTGGGGGAATACGATCTTATTGAGGTGCTGCACGGGGAGCTTGGAGTAGACCATGGCGGCAGCGCCGTAGATCATCTCGGAGGCATAGCTGCCCACGATGTGCACGCCGACAAGCTCACGCTTCTTCTGGTCATAGACCAGCTTGCAGAAGCCGTCGCCCTTCAGGTTCTCAGCAACATAGCGGCCCGAGGCCATCATGGGCGCCTTGACGACCTTCACGTCCAGACCCTTTTCCCTGGCGCTCTGTTCCGTTTCACCGACGCAGGCGACCTCCGGCGTGGTGTAGATGACGGAGGGGATGATGCTGTAGTCAATGTGGTCCTTGATGCCGCACATATGGTTCACGGCGACCTCCGCTTCCCGGTAGGCCGTGTGGGCGAGCATGAGCTTGCCATTGCAGTCGCCCACGGCGTACACGCCCTCGACGTTCGTGCACAGGTGCTCATCGGTGAGCACCTTGCCGCGCTCGGTGGCAACGCCCAGCTTTTCTTCCAGATCCAGCCCCTCGATGTTGGCGCGGCGGCCGGCGGACAGCAGCACGCGGTCACAGGCCACGGTGTGCAGGCCGGAGGCATCTTCATAGGTGACGCCGTCCGCTTCCACCTTCTTGACGCCGGCGTTCAGATAGAACTCCATGCCGAGCTTTTTATAGGTGCGCATGAGAATGTCGCAAATTTCCTGATCTGTCGGGCCGGCGATCTTGGACATCATTTCGATGACGATGACCTTGACGCCGATGGTGGCAAAGTAGCACGCCATTTCCAGACCGATGACGCCGCCGCCGATGCACACGAGCGTCCTGGGCACCTCGCGCAGGTCGAGGATCTCCCGGTTCGTCATGACAAAGCCGGAGGCAAGGCCCTCCTTTACGCCCGGAATGGGCGGCACGGACGCGACCGAACCCGTGGCCACGACAAGGCGCTTGCCGGCGATCGTCGTACCGCCGGCGTCGACCTCAAACAGGCCCGCGGCGTTTTTGCCAAGAACTTTGGCGGAAGCGGTATAGACCTGGACTTTATGGCTCTTCATGGTGTAGCCCACACCGGAGACGAGCGTTTTGACGACCTTGTTCTTGCGGTCGATCACGGCGGCGTGGTCAAAGGAAACGTTCTCGGCGTGCACGCCGTAGTCCGCGCCGTGCTGCGCGGCGGCGTACTGCTTGGCACAGTACAAAAGGCTCTTGGTGGGCACGCAGCCCTCATTCAGGCACGTGCCGCCCAAGGCACGCTGCTCCACAACGGCGGCGGTCATGCCGGCCTGTGCTGCGCGCTCGGCGCACAGATACCCGCCCGGGCCTCCGCCCAGGACGACAACATCAAATGTATCCATATGTATCCTCCATTGTTTTCAGAGTGGCAGTCTTAAGTCCTATTTTAACACAAAAAACGTCCGTGTAAAGTATCATTTTACACGGGCGCGATTTGAGTATTGGTATACCTTGCCAAGCAGCTTTACCAGACGATGCCGAGGTCGGCACCCATGTCGCAGGTGTAGAGGAAGGCGATCTCATCGCCGGGCTCTACGGTGACAGCGGCACAGCTTTCATCCGGGAACTCGCCGTTGCGGCTGAACATCCAGCCGGACAGGTCGCCTGCGTCCAGACCGGCCAGACCGCCGATGGCGTTGACGTAGACATATTCGCCATCCACAATATCGAGCGGAATATTGTTTTTCTCAGCAGTCAGCTTCAGCACGTCCAGCGCCGATCGGCCGGCTTCAAATTCCACGGTCTGCGTGGGGATGATCTGGCCGTCAGACGGGAGCGTCAGGGCGGCCTTATCCGCAGACAGGCGCGAAAGGTCTTTGGTCAGCGCGGCGCAGCTGACGGTGAGGGTACAGGTCTGCTTTTCCGGCTTGGCGGCGCAGGCTGTGCAGGACAAAGCGAGCAGCACGGCGCAAAGCAGTGCAAAAATACGGTTTTTCATGGAGCGCCTCCTGATTATTGCAGTAAATTCGTCTGCATGAGCAGATTGCAAAGCGTCTGCGCGATCTCGCAGCGCAAGATCTCACGCATCGGCTGGGTTTGCAGCGCGGTGGGGAACAGCGCCTGTGCGGCGCAGAAAGCCATGGCGCTCTGCGCCCAGCCGGCCACTGCGGCGTCTACATTAGACGTGTCCGCCGACTGCGTGTCAAAGCCGCACAGCGCGGCGGCGCGGGTCAGCATGACGGCGGCCTCCTGCCGGGTGATGGTGCTTTCGGGCTTGAACAGCCCGCCGCCCACGCCCCTGGCAATGCCATAGGCCGCGGCGGTGTCCACATAGGGCGCGTACCATGCGTCCTCGGCAACATCGGTGAACGTGCCGCGGTAAGCGGCCTCCAGACCGAGCGCGCAGACGACGATCTTGGCAAACTGCGCGCGGGTCATGGTGCTGTCGGGGCTGAAGCGGCCGTTTCCGACGCCGCTGATGACGCCGTATGCGCCGAGAATGCTGATGGCATCACGGTTTTCATGGCGCTCGGTGTCAGAGAACACTGCGCCGGGCTTTTGCAGCGTCAGCGGTTTGGCATCGGTGCTCCGCGTTTCCGGCTGGGTCATGACAACGTCGCTGAGGTCAAACAGCGACGTGCTGCCTGCGCGGCTGCGCTGCACGGCGCACAGGGCCTCCAGCGCCTGATAGGTGGCAGTGATGTGCGGTGTGGTCGTGCTGCGGAAGCCGCCGGATGCGTCCTGATATGTCAGGAGCTTGTCCAGCGCTGTTGCGCCGTTTTTTGTAAAGCGCGCATCATCCAGCGGGATGCCCAGCGCGCACAGCGCCAGGACGACCTGTGCCGTCGGCTCGGCGCTGGGGGTGGACCAGGTCGTAAAGCCACCGTCGTCCTGCTGAAGCTCTGACAGGCGCGTCAGCGCCAGGTCAATGGCGTTTTCAACGGCAGACTGGTCGCGGTAATTGGCCAGCACCTGCAGGACGTTTGCCGTCAGCTCGGCGTTGGCCTTGCCGCCGGAATGCGTCCAGCCGCCGTCAGGCAGCTGCACATTCAGGATGCTGTTGAGATACAGCGCGCGCGTGGCCTGCGTGGACACGTCAGCCTTGGGAATGGTGTAGCCCCGGCTGTCGAGCGCGCGCAGCACCGTGATGGCGCCGGAAATGCCATAGCGCACGGTGGTGTCGTAGTCGGCCAGCGCCGGGAGCAAGTTCTGCCCGCACAAATTGGACGGGTCATAGCCCATGGCGGTGAGCGCCAGAACAGCACGGCCCATTTCGCCGCCGCGCTGCAGCGCCAGCGCGCCGCCGTTTTCAAGGAGCTCTGCGGCTACGCTCTGCGCATATTGCAGCGTGTAGTCCGTTGGAAGCGCGGCATTGCTGCGCACGAGCGCAAAGACGATGCTGTCGGCTGCGCCGCCGGTCGTGCCGCGCGGAAGCGAGTCCAGCAGATATTTCTGCGCGCCGGCGATGGCACCCGACAGGTCATCCGTCTGCGCGGCCAGTGCCGCCGGGCAAAGCGTGACGAGCAGGCAGACTGCCAGCAGCGCGGCCAGTAGTTTTTTCATCATATGAGCCTCCCTCCGGAAGTTCGATCCGTCAAAAAACGGTATTTTTTATGGGTCGTCAGCAGTGTAGCACATTTCCTGCGATTGTGCAAGCGGCGGCATTTGGAAACGGGCAGGCAGGCTTATTTGAGCTGCCGGCCAAGACCGAAAAATACGCGCCAGACGGCATCCGCCTGCCGGGCCAGCGCTGCGGCAAAGCGGCCCGTGCGCTCACGCCAGCGGCGCTGCTCGGCTTCCATAGGCACAACGCCGCAGGAAATGTCGTCAAAAATGAGGATCTTATCCTGCAAGGCGGCGTTTTGCAGCAGCGCCTGTTCATCCTGCCCTGTGCGGATGCAGGACAGGACGTATTGCTCCATATGGCACAGCGCGCGGCGCGAAAGGTCGGGCGCGGCGTTCGTGCAGTCGCAGAAATCCGCGGGGGTGAGGTGGTACTGCTCCATGGCAAAGGCGCGCTTTTGCTGATAGGCGCCGCCGAGGATCACGATCATAGTCTGCCCTCCTTACAATAGACAGAGGCAGAGAAAACCTGCCAGTTCGCCGAGCGTCAGCGCAAAGCCGGATACGTCGCCGGACATTCCGCCAAGCTGATGCTTTCCATACAGTGCCGCCAGCCAGACGCCAAGCGCGCCGCCGGCCAGCGCCAGCACGCGCACGCCGCAAAGGAACCATCCCGCCGCAAGCGCCGCCGCGAGCCAGAGCACGAGGCAGACGCACTGCGGCGTTTTGCGCTCGCGGGCATAGTCACCGCTGTATTGGCTGGTGGACATGGTGCGCATGGTGCTCACGCACAGGCCGGATACGGCGCGCGTGCAGACGGGGAGCAGCAGCAGCGCTGGCGCGCTCCGCCGCGCGTCCAGCGTACAGAAGGCTGCAAATTGCAGCAAAAACAAAATGGCAAGGCCGATGACGGCAAACGCGCCGACGTGCGCGTCCTTGAGAATTTTCTGCCGCGTGGCCAAGTCGCGGCGCGAGAGGATGGCGTCGCAGCAGTCCATATAGCCGTCCAGATGCAAAAAGCCCGTTATGACAAACGGTGCGGCGCACAAAACGGCGGCGCGGAGCATGGAGCCCGGCAGCAGGCTCAGCGCCCACAGCGCCGCGCCCACAAGCAGACCTATGAGCGGGAACCAGACGATCATCCAGCTGCGGGCGCTTTCCTCCCATTTGCGGCTGGGGCAGGGCACGATGCAGAACATGCCCCATGCCATGCACAGCGCGCGCCATTGCTTTTTCATTGCGGAAAGCCTCCTTTATACCAGTCCGGGATGCCGGCGGCGACTTCACAGACGTTTTCGCACACGCGGCACAGCGCGGCGCCGATCTCGCCCAGCGCCTGTCGGAAGTGTTCCGTCCAGGGGTCATATTGCAGCGCGTCGGAGAAAATGATGTCACAGACAAAGACAGTATGTCCGGTCCTGCGCGCAAACTGCGTCAGGTCGTGCGCCAGCCGCGTGCCGGCGGCTTCGTCCATGGCGCCGTCGGGGCGGAACATTTCGTTGGAGAGCAGCGCCGTGACGCTGTCGAGCAGAAACACACCGCCGGGGTCGGCCGTGTCCAGCGCGGAGAGGATGTTCGTGCCGCACTCCACGGTCTCAAAGCCCCAGCCTGCGCGCTCGGCGCGGTGGCGGGCAATGCACGCGTCGTCCTCCCGGTCGTGCGGGATCATGGTGGCCAGATAATAGTGCGGCAGGCCCGGGCCGAGCGCTTTGGCCACGTGCTGGCCGAGCATGGATTTTCCGCTTTTTGAGCCGCCTGCAAGAAAATAATTCATACCGTAAAGCTGTCATGCGCGCGGATGGGGGCCAGGTAGCCGTCGTCGATGCGCGCTTCGTCAAATGTCGCCATATCGTTCATGGCGGCGCAGGCCGCCTCTAAAACACGGAAGCCCAGCGGACAGCCGCTGCCCTCGCCAAGGCGCATTCCCAGCATCAGGACCGGTGAAAGCCCCAGCTCGTGCGCCGCCACGGCGTAGCCGCGCTCATACGAGCCGTGCGAGGCAAAGAAATATTCCCGCGCCGCGGGGCACAGGCGCGCGGCACACAGCGCTGCAACAATGGAGATGAACCCGTCGATGACCACGGGAATATGCTGCTCTGCCGCGCCGAGAAATACGCCGGTCATGGCGGCCAAGTCGAAGCCGCCGACCTTGCTGAGCACGTCCACCGGGTCGGCCGCGTTGGGCCGCAGGGCGGCCAGCGCGTTTGTAATGACGGTCTTTTTGCGGGCAAAGCCGTCGTCGGTGACGCCGCCGCCGCGGCTGGTGACGTCTTCCACGGCGCAGCCGGTGAGCGCGGCGAGCACGGCAGCGGAGGTCGTGGTGTTGCCGATGCCCATTTCACCCACGCCGAGGGCCTGCACGCCGTCGCGTTTGGCGTCGGCGGCCAGCTCCAGGCCAATCTCCAATGCGCGCAGCGCCTGCTCGCGCGTCATGGCGGGCTCTTTGGCAAGGTTGCGTGTGCCGCGCGCAATGCGGCGGTCCAATATCTGCGGACAGGTATAGTCGGCGGCGATGCCGACGTCCACGACGACAAGCCCATCGCCAAAGTGCCGGGCCAGCGAAGACGCGCCGGTCAGACCGCGCGTGAGGTTGATGGACTGCGCCAGCGTCACGGACTGCGGCGCGGACGACACGCCTTCGGCCACCACGCCGTTGTCGGCGGCGAGGACATAAATGCGCGTGCGCTTCAGCGCGTTGCGGATCTGTCCGGTGATGCCGGCCATGCGGATGGAGATGTCCTCCAGCAGGCCAAGGCTGCCGGGCGGCTTGGCCAGCTCGGCCTGCCGCCGGCGGGCTTTGTCCATGGCGCCGGTGTCCAGTGGGGGAATGTGTGCGCAGCGCGCGGCGAGCTGTGCGTCAGTCATGCAGAAAACCTTCTTTCAAAAGCCACTCGACCGAGGTGCGGGCGGAGAAAACCTCTAATGTATAGGTGACATCGGGCGCAAGGCGCTCGATGGCGCGCAGCAGCGCGGGCACATCCTGATCGCCTTCAAACGGCAGCAGGTGCTCATCGCGCGCGCCATGGTTGCTGTGCAGGTGAACGTGCGAAAGCCAGGGCGCGAGCGCCTCGACCCACGGCAGCACGTCGCCGCCCTGACAGTGTGCGTGGCCGATGTCCAGACACACGCGCACGTGCGCGTCATTTGCCTGCCGGACGGTTTCCAGCAAGGTGTCAAACTGCTCTTCCAGCACGTTTTCCACACAC
>CAKTXB010000104.1 GCA_934630555.1 uncultured Oscillospiraceae bacterium | reverse complement strand
TGCTTCCGGCTGACGGAGAATACCAGCACAAACAGCGCCGCAATGAGGGCCGCATACAAAAGCAGCTGCCGCGTGCCAAGCTGGCTCAGTCCGTTTTCACTCAGCAGTGCGCTGAGATCAGTCACGCGGATGGCCTGCACCGTCAGCGCCAGTGCCGCCGCGCCCGAAACAGCCGCCAGGATCCTGCGCCACAGCGGCAGCTTTCCGTCCGCCGCTGCCTCACGCTTCTGCTCCGGCAGCGGCGGGATATACTCCGGCAGCGCAGCCGCCTCCGGCACCTCTGCGCCGCACGCCGTCAGCACATCCGGCACGGTCACCGCCTGCGGCAGCCGATCGCGCGCCATGCGGTTGGCCGCTGTCGTATAAAAGCTGTTGCCTGAGAAGAATGCCCGTGGTGTGCCCTCGGCCGCGATCGCGCCATCAAAAAACAGTGCGCAGCGCGTAGCATATTCCGCGCAGAACTCCACGTCGTGGCTCACCATTAAAATGGTCACGCCCGCCGCCAGCAGCTGGTGCAAGATCTGCGCCAGCTGCTGCTTGAATTCCGCGTCCAGCCCCTTCGTCGGCTCATCCAGCAGCAGAATGTCCGGCGCGCGCAGCAAGACCTTTGCCAGTGCCGCGCGCTGCTGCTCGCCGCCGGAAAGATCATACGGATGCCGGTCCAGCAGGCCCTCGAGCCTGCACAGCGACACTACCCGTGCAAGCGCTTCCTCGTCCTCCCGCCGCACATCCAACAGGTCCTCACGCACCGTCTTTTTTGCAAACAGCGTCTGCGGGTCCTGCGGCAGCATGGCCACGCTGCCGTTTGCCGTGACTGTGCCGCGCAACGGCGTATTCAGCCCCGCCAGCAGCGACAGCGTCGTGGACTTTCCCGCCCCGTTGCCGCCCAGAATGGCGTATAGTTCGCCCTTTTCCACACGTACGCTTAAGCCGCGCACCACATCCGGCGCATTTTTTTCATATTGGAACCACAGCTCGTCCGCCACAATGGCGCACGGCGTTTCCGCGCGCGCCGGCTCCTCCGGCAGCTTGCCCAACGGATGTGCGGCAGCATACTGCTCCAGCCACGCGCGCCCCTCGCAGACCGTCACCGGACACGGACTGTCCGACTGCACGCCACCCCAGATGCGCATGGCCGCCGGCATGGCCAGAAACATGCCGCTCCCACATGCTTTCAGCTGCGCGCCGACCTCCGACGGCGTGCCGCCGCAAAGCACGCGTCCGGCGTCCATCACAACCGCCTGCGTGGCGTAGCTCAGCGCCTCCTCCAGCCGGTGCTCCGTCAAAATGACCGTCGTGCCCAGTTCCCGGTTGATGCGCCCCAGCACCGCCAGAAAGTCCGACGCCGCAATGGGGTCCAGCTGGCTCGTCGGTTCGTCCAGAATGAGCACACGCGGCTGCATCACCATGACCGACGCCAGATTCAGCAGCTGCTTCTGCCCGCCCGACAGCTCTGTCACATTTTTATAAAACCAGTCCTGAATGCCAAAAAATGCAGCCATCTCCGCCACGCGGCGGCGGATCGTCGGCGTGTCAAAGCCAAGACTCTCCAGCCCAAACGCCAGCTCGTGCCACACTTTGTCCGTCACGATCTGGTTTTCCGGGCTTTGCAGCACAAAGCCGATCCTCCCGGCCTGCTCCGCGCGCGGGATCTCTTCCAGCAGGCTCCCTTCAAACAAGATCGTGCCTGTGCGGGCGCCGTGCGGTGCAAGAACCGTTTTCAGCTGCCGCAGCAGCGTTGATTTGCCGCAGCCCGATGCGCCGCAGAGTACGAAAAACGCGCCCTGCTGCACTGTAAGGTCCACGCCGCGCAGCGCCAGTTCCCCGCAGCCGGGATAGGCAAACGTCAGCTCCCGGATCGAATAGCATTCCATACGCGGTCCTCCCTCCAGTCCAGAATGAGCGGCGTCAGGCACAGCGCGCCATAAGCCATCCAGAACAGCACCGTCCACACGCCAAACGGCGCGCTCTTGACGGTCGGATAATATCGAAAATACGTGCCGCCAGCGATCCATCCGGCCAGCACGAACCCGCCGCAGGCAAGCAGCCACAAAAGCGCCATGCGGTCACGCTCCGAAAAGCGGTAAATAGAAAAGCTCGTCCGGTGCGGCAGCCCATAGCCCCGCGCGCGCATGGAGTCGGCCGTGTCCAGCGCGTTTTCCATGCTCCACGTGATCATGATCGACAAGATCGCCGCCGCGCACCGCAGCCGTTTTCCAACGCTCCCGGACGACACGTCGCGTCCAATGCACTTCTGCGCCCGGCTCACGCGCCGGAACTGCGCCGTAAAGCGCGGCACGAACCGCAGCGCCATCGACAGCACCAGCGACAACGCTGGGATCACCCGCCCGAACAAATACACAAACTTATCTGACGTCATGACCTCGTTATAGCTGGAAAACCACATCACAACGCTCCCCAGCATCGCCGCCGCAGCCAGCCCATAACACATCGACTCCAGTGTCAGCGGGTTGCCAGAAGGCAAATACGTCAAGATCGTCGTGCCCTCATGGTTAAATGTCGGATTCACAAACGCCGCCATCAGCAGCATCGGCAGCAGATATATCAGTGCGCTGCGCGCTGCCTTCCGCCCGCGCAGGCGAATGGAATACGCCGTCGCTGCCAGCAGCGACACCGCCAGATACGCCGGGTGCATCAGGCACATGGAAAACAGCAGCACCAGCGCATAATATACAAAATTCACGCTTGGGTGATACCCTGCAAACGTGTCCACATTGCGCATAGGCCGCTCCTTTCCTCTATTTTTCCATCGTGCCCGCAGCATTGCTGCCGCCAACGTCTTTGCCAAGGTCGCAGGAGAACTGCCAGCGAATGACGTCGCCCTGCTTCACCTGATACCGGCTGCACCCATAATTCGGAAACCAGTCGTTCACGCTGTACATCCACCCGGACAGCTCCCCGGCGTCGTATTCATACAAATTACCGATGCCCTCGATATAGGCCGAGTGGTACAGCGGTGTTGTGGAAAACTCCATGTGGATCTTTTCCTCGCGGCAGACGCGCTTCAGCACATCAAACACGCTTTCTCCCTGTGTGAAGGAAACCTCCATCTCCGGCAGCAGCCAGCCGTCCTCCGGTACAAGCTCCCGTTTTTCCGCCTTGAGCTTATCCAGATCATCTACCAGCGTCGCGCACGAAATGGAGATGACGCACGTTCCCTGCTCCGTTCCGACCGCAGCATCGTCCACCGGCTTCGGTTTTCCCTCCGGCACCGGGTCGGTAAAATACTGATCCTGCCCCTCGGCCGGCGCCATCTGCGCTGCACAGCCAGTCACTGTCATAAGCGCAGCAAGCACCAGCAAAACTGCAAAAAATCTCCGTATTTTCATGGTGTTCCTCCAAAATTCGACATCACACAAGATGGCAAAAAGCGGCTGCACAGTTCGCCGTGCAGCCGTTTTTGAGTTAGCAATAGAAGTCCTTGATCTTCTTGGCGCGCGACGGGTGGCGCAGCTTGCGGATGGCCTTGTTTTCGATCTGGCGGATACGCTCGCGCGTCACGCCAAAAATCTGGCCAACCTCCTCCAGCGTATGCGTCCGGCCGTCAAACATACCAAACCGCATCCGCAGCACGTCGGCCTCGCGTTCTGTCAATGTGCCAAGAATTTCCGTCAGTGCCTCAGCCAGCAGTGTGTTGGACGTTGCGTCCGCCGGCGACGGCGTGTTGTCATCCTCCACGAACGACCCGATCGTCGTGTCTTCCTCATCGCCCACCGGCATATCCAGCGACAGTGTGTCCGCCGCCGTGCGGTTGGCCTCGATGATCTTCTCGATTGGCAGGTTCAGCTCCGCCGCAATTTCCTCCAGCGTCGGTTCCCGGCCCAGATCCTGCACGAGCTTGCGGTTGCAGCGCGTTGCCTTGTTGATGACCTCCACCATATGCACCGGCACGCGGATGGTCCGCGCCTGGTCGGCAATAGCGCGTGTGATCGCCTGCCGGATCCACCATGTCGCATATGTAGAGAACTTATTTCCCTTTGTATAGTCAAATTTATCAACGGCACGGATCAGGCCCGTGTTGCCCTCCTGGATCAGGTCCAGAATGTGCAGTCCGCGGCCGGAATACTTTTTTGCAATCGACACGACCAGACGCAGGTTTGCCTCTGTCAGCTTGTCCTTTGCCTTCTTGTCACCCTCGGCCACACGGCGGGCCAGTTCGATCTCTTCGTCCGCAGAAAGCAGACGCACCTGACCGATCTCTTTCAGATACATCCGCACCGGGTCATCCAGATTATACTCTGCCGCGAGCTCCACGGGGTCGATCAGTTCCTCTTCTTCGTCCGCTCCAGCGTGCAAGTCACCTGCGTCAATGTCCATTGGCAGCGAATCATCCGGAATATCCAGCTCCAATTCCGCGCCGACGACCGGGATGCCCAGTGCATCAAACGTGTCGTATACCTGCTCGATCTTCTCGACTGGCAGATCCAGCTTTTCCAACTCCGCTGTCAGTTCCGAAGCCTGAATGGATCCATCGTGCTTGGCCTTGGCGATCAGTGCGGAGACCCGCTCCATCGCGTCTTCCGGCGGCGTATGCGTATTTTTTGCATTTGCCATCTATGCTCATCCTCATCTTGTCTTTCATCACTGCACAGCAGACGCCGCGCAACGATTAATTATACACCCGACTTCGACGATTTTGCAAGCATTTTTACAAAATTACCGCAATTTTTCTGCCCATGCACCGCCGGATGCTCCCACATATCTCCAGTTTCTCTCATTTTACGCCGCTGATACACCAGCTGCACTCAAATTTCCATAATGACCGGCAAAATCATCGGATTGCGCTTTGTTGTCTTAAACAGATACCCTGACAAATCATTTTTGATGTTTGCCTTCAAGACGCTCCAGTCGCCGCGGCCATTCGAGCGGCTGCGGTCAATGGCGTGCGCCGCGATGCTGCGCAGCGAATCCATAAGTTCTTCCGATTCCTTTACGTAGATAAAGCCGCGTGTGATAATATCCGGCCCGGTGATGACGCTGCCGTCCTCTGCCGAAATATTCACGACCACCACGATCATGCCGTCCTCTGCCAGATGCTTGCGATCACGCAGCACCACGCTGCCAACATCGCCAACACCTGTGCCATCCACCAGTACCTTGCCGGCTGGTACTGTTCCGCCCCATTTGCATGAGGCTTTGGACAACTCCAGCACCTTGCCAATATCACTGATGAAAATATCCTTTGGATTCATACCCATGCTTTGCGCCAGCTTGGAATGCGTCTGCAAATGCCGCTGCTCGCCGTGCACTGGAATAAAGAAACGCGGCTTTACCAGCGCGTGGATGATTTTCAGTTCCTCCTGGCAGGCATGGCCCGATACGTGCAGCTCTGCGAACTTATCATAGATGACCTCCGCACCCTTGCGGTACAGCTCGTTCACAATGCGGCTGATGTTTTTCTCGTTGCCCGGAATGGCTGAGGCCGAAATAATGACACGGTCGCCCGCCTGGATCTCCACCTGACGGTGACCGGAGAACGCCATGCGGTACAGCGCCGACATGTTTTCCCCCTGTGACCCGGTGGATACGATCACGATTTTATCCTTCGGCATCGACTTGATGGCGTTGATGTCCACCAGCGTGCCCTTCGGGATCTTCAGATACCCAAGTTCTGTGGATACCTTGAGGATATTCTCCATGCTGCGCCCCGTCACAGCCACCTTGCGGCCGTATTTGTGTGCAACCGAAATGAGGCTTTGCAGCCGGAACGCATTTGAGGCAAATGTCGTTACAATGATCCGCTGCTTGCAGCCGGCAAACTGCCGGTCAAAGCTGTCAGCCACCACGCGCTCCGAGGGCGTAAAGCCGTGGCGCTCCACGTTCGTAGAATCGCACAGCAGCGCCAGCACGCCAGCACGGCCCAGCTCGCCAAAGCGCGTCAAGTCGATCATGCCGTCCTCCGCAGCGGAGTCGATCTTAAAGTCGCCGGTGAAAATGACCGTGCCCACCGGCGTTTTAATGGCAAACGCCACAGCGTCTGCAATGGAGTGATTCACGTGGATGAACTCCACTGAAAAGCACCCGGCCTTTACGACCTCACCGGCCTCATGGGTGAAGAGCTTCACGCTCTTTTCCAGATGGTGCTCCTCCAGCTTGAGGTTCACAATGCCCGCCGTCAGCCGCGTGGCATGGATGGGGCACTTAAATTCCTGCATGGCATATGGAATGCCGCCGATGTGGTCTTCATGTCCATGTGTGAGGAACATACCGCGGATCTTCTGCTGGTTTTTCACCAGATAAGTCATATCTGCAATGACCAGATCCACGCCGTACATATCGTCCTCCGGGAAACCAAGGCCGCAGTCAATGATAATGATGTCCTTGCCGTATTCCAATACGGTCATGTTCTTGCCGATCTCGTTCAGACCACCAAGGGGAATGATTTTTAATCTTTCTGCCAAAATAATCACCTTTCTAAATCTTGACGCCCGTGCGCCGCCGATTTTTGGCAACACAAAACCACACACACCCTCGTGCAGCACTGACCCTGTGTCGTCAGAGCGGCCGCGAAGCGTATGCGTCCGGGCTGTTTTGAAATTTACATCTATACTTTGCGCCGTGCGGGGCGCATCAGCACTATGAAAAGTCCGCCGTTTGCTCGCGCAAAACGGCATTCTGGGATTAGTATATCACAGTTTTTTGCCAAAGTATACAATTATTTTTCATCTTTTTTGTCAAACCTGCGAATATGTGCGGATTTACAGGGTATTGTTCCCATATTGCGCGTCATATTCGTCCGCTCCGTGCCATTGCAGGAAAAACCAAGAATCACGCTTGTCTTTCCCGCATCCATTTGCTATAATGTCTATAATTATCAGAACGTGGGAGGCGATGCACATGAACCGGCATATTTCCAGGCTGCTCCAGCCGGGTACAGCGTGGTACTGCGTCGTCATGCTGCTGTTCTGCATTGCGGCGGCGGCCATGCGGCAGTATTATCTGGCTGCAGGTGAGTTTCTGAGCACTGTGCTTGTAT
>CAKTXB010000103.1 GCA_934630555.1 uncultured Oscillospiraceae bacterium | reverse complement strand
CGCACGGCAGTGCCGTCAAGCGTTTTGCCGAACGCACCTGCAAGTTTCAGCCCCGGGGATAATCCAAAAAGGGGGCCGCGGCCCCCTTGTGGCCGTTGGGGGATCGTCAAGGGGGCCATTCGGAAGGCCCCCTTGACCGCCTTTCTTTACACCGCCGGCGGCGCTTTCTTTCCCCGCGGGAAAGAAAGGGGGGCCGAGCCGCCCCCCTGGTAGGCACTACCAGAATAAAATGCAAAAACCAAAGGTTTTGCAAAAGCAAGGGGTACCGGGGCGAAGCCCCGCAAAACCCCCGCACGACCTGTAAGGTCGCAAAACCAACAGGCCCCGGGGCGAAGCCCCGCGAACTCCCCGCTTGCGCCCCGCCGGGCGCAAAAAGGCGCGCCTTCCGGCGCGCAAAAAAAGAGGAGGGGCCTTCGCCCCTCCAAAAAAATCAGATCTCCCGATACATGGCCACCGCATCATCCTTGCGCACATTCTCCGC
This sequence comes from uncultured Oscillospiraceae bacterium, assembly GCA_934630555.1. Classification (GTDB taxonomy): domain Bacteria; phylum Bacillota; class Clostridia; order Oscillospirales; family Oscillospiraceae; genus CAG-170. The sequence continues at coordinate 6,554 of CAKTXB010000103.1, read as the reverse complement.
CACCTGCAAGACCTCCACGCGCAGCACCCTTGTGCCAAACTGGATCTCGATCTTGTCGCCGACCTTCACGTCATACGACGCCTTGGCCGGCCGGCCGTTGACGCTCACGCGCGTGGCGTCGCACGCGTCGTTTGCCACCGTGCGGCGCTTGATGATGCGCGATACCTTCAAATATTTATCCAGACGCATACGCTCATCCTCCATAAAAAATCCGGCGGGTGACCCCGCCGGACGCGTTCGTGTGCTTACTTGGAGACCTTATCCTTCAGCGCCTTGCCGGCCTTAAACACGGGCACGGTCGTTGCCGGGATCTCGATCGTTTCCTTCGTCTTGGGGTTGCGGCCCATACGCGCCTCGCGCTTCTTCGTTTCAAAGCCGCCGAAGCCGACCAGCTGCACCTTGTCGTCCGCGCACAGGGCGTCGGTGATGGTGTCGATGGTGGCGTTGATCGCCTTTTCCGCGTCCTTTTTGGACATGCCGCACTTCTTGGCAACTTCTGCAATGAGTTCAGTCTTGTTCATAGTTACTCCTCTTTCCGTATCATGGTTTTGTGTTCAAAGGTTTGTCCGCCGCGCTCGTGTTTGGCCTCCGTCCAAAGCGCCAAAAGCGCCGAACGGGGCAGCGATCCCAAGCTCTGACCCTGCGCTGCGGCAGTCTGCTCCATCCTGGCAAAGCGCCCGATGAATTTTTCGCACGCTGCGTGCAGCGCCTGCTCCGGGTCGATCTTAAAATACACTGCGGCGCTCACCGCTGCAAACAGTACGTCGCCAAGCTCTTCCGCAACGTTCTCCCCACCGTCTGCTGCGCAGCGCAGTTCTTCGGCCTCTTCTTCCAGTTTGCCCAAACATTCCTCAGCTGATTCCCAGGCAAAGCCTGTGGACGCGGCCTTTTTTTGTACCTTTTCGCTGCGCCACAAAGCGGGCAGCGACGCGGCGACGCCCTCCAGCGCCTGCGCTGTGGTCGTCAGGCCTTTTTCCTGACGCTTCAGCGCCTCCCAGCTGGGTGCCTCGCCGGTATCGGAAAACAGGGCTGGGTGGCGGAATATCAGCTTTTTGCAGATTCCGTCACACACATCCTCCATGGTAAAGCGTCCGGCGGCGCGCTCCAGGTCAGCGTGGAACACCACCTGCAGCAGCACATCGCCCAGCTCTTCACACATCTTGGCCGGGTCGTCGGCGTCAAAGCCTTCGCAGGCCTCATACGCCTCCTCCAGAAAATTGCGGCGGATGGACAGATGCGTCTGCGCACCATCCCACGGGCAGCCGCCCGGGGCGCGCAGCAGCGCCACCAGCCGCACAAGGTCGTCAAAACCGTAGCGCGGTCTCTGTGTAAAATCTATCATAATTCGGCCTCAATCGCAAGGGTAAAATTTACTTTTTTTCACGAATATGCAGCACTTTCGCGATTTTCTCGCCCTTGGGCAGCAGCATACAGTCTTCATACGTAATACAGCGCAGGCAAACAGCCAGCACCGCGTAGATCGCGACCGCGATCACAAGCGAGACCAGACATGCCAGCTTGGCGGAACCCAGCGCGTGCAGTGTCAGCCGGTAGCATACAATCGTCACGCCGCCCATGAGCGCCGATGCCAAAAACGGCCGCACAAGATTTTGAAACACCGCCGGCCGCGTCGTCACGCTGCGGCGCATGGCGATCAGATCCAGCACCGTAATGAACACATAGCACACCAGTGTGCCGATCGGCGCGCCCACGATCCCAAGCGCCGGCATTCCCACCAGCACATAGTTCACCACGATCTTCACAATGCCGCCCAGCAGCATGTTCACCACCGGCGTCACCACATCGCCGTGCGCCTGCATAATGGCGTTGAACAGCAGCACCAGCGAGTTAAAGATGACCGCCAGCCCCAAAATGGCCATCATCGGCGTGGCCAGCGCGATCCGGTCCTCCGTATAACCGCTGCAAAGCAGCCTTATGACCGGCTCCGCCAGCACAAACAGCCCAATGGCGCACGGCATGGCGATCAGGCTCATCGTCCGGATGGCCGATTCCTCCGTGGCCCGCGCCTCGCCCTTGTCGCCGCGCGTAATGGCCGCCGTAATGGCCGGAATGATGGCAATGGTGATCGTCGGCACAAACGAGCACGGCAGCGCAAAGATCGTCTGTGTAAAATTATAAACGCCCTTCGCCGCGTCCGCGGCCGCCTCCGTCCACGCCAGCGCGCCGGTCAGCCGCCGCATATAGATCATCGTGTCAAACAGGTTGATGATCTGCAGGCCCGCCGACCCCAGCGTAATGGGGATGGCAATGGCCAGCAGCTCCTTCATGGTGCTGCGCCCCGTCTTGACCTCGCCGCCGGACTGTGCCAGCACCGCGCTCGCGCGCCGGAAGCGCCCGCGCAGATAGAACACCGACACCAGACTGCCCGCCGTCACGCCCAAAATGCCGCCGCCCGCGGCCAGCGTCAGATCGCCGTACTTTGAGGCCGGCTCGCCCGCGGCCAGCGCAATGCCGTTCGCGCGCACATAGCCCTCGCCCGTCAGCTTCATAACGAGCCACGCCAGCCCAAGGCCCACGACCAGCCGCGTCACCGCCTCAAAGATCTGGCTCACCGACGTCGGCGTCATGTCGCTCTGGCCCTGGAAAAAGCCGCGATAGGCCGAGACCATGCAGATGAGCAGCACGCACGGCGCCAGCGCCGCAATGGCCGCCCACGAGTTTTCGTTCGTCGTCACCATCACCGACAGCTGCCGGCAGAAGATCAGCATGCCCGCCGTGCCCGCAATGCCAATGGTCAAAAACACCGTCAGTGACGTTTTGTAAATGCGCCGGATCTGCGCAAAATTGCCCAGCGTCCGCGCCTCCGAGATCATCCGGCTCATCGCCACCGGCAGCCCCGTGGTGGAGATCATCAGCAAAACGTTGTAAACGTCATACGCCGTATTAAAATACCCAAAGCCCGTTTCGCCGATGATATTGTTGAGCGGTACCTTGAACAAAAAGCCCATCAGCTTCACCAGCACCGTGGCCATGGCCAGCACGGCCGTGCCCTGCAAAAACGTCTGCTGGTGGATCGCCTTGTCGTCCATCATCGCACCTCCTGATCGTCCGCGGAAAAAACCTTGCCGATGGCATGGTCATGCAGCTCCTGCATCACCTCGCCAAGGTCTATGGTGGGGAATTTTCCGTCGGCGTAGAGAATTTTGCCGCGCACCATCGTCAGCGCCACATCGCGCCCCGAGGCGGCATACACCAGATCCGCCGGAATGTCATGGCAGGGAATGAGATGCGGCTGGTTAAAGTTCACCAGCACCAGATCGGCGTCCAGACCGACCCGGATCTGCCCGCACTCCGCCTCGCGCCCCTGCGCCCGCGCGCCGCAGAGCGTCGCCATCATCAGCGCCGCCTGCGCCGGAATGGCGCTGCCGCGCGCGCGCGATGAAAGCGCCAGCTCCCGCATCACGCCCAGAAGGTCCAGATTCCCGCCGGCCGCCGCCGCGCCCGTGCCAAGGCACACATTCATGCCCGCCTTCACAAGCGCCGCCGCGTCCGCTGTTTCCAGCCCCAGCGCCAGATCGTGCACCGGGCAGCACACGGCGGAAACGTGCCGTTTGGCCAGCAGCCGCGCGTCCTCCTGCGTCAGGTGGGCGCAGCCCGCCGCCGCAGCACGCACATCAAACAGATGATAGCAGTCCAGCAGCTGCGCCGGGGTCAATCCGCTGCGCTCCTCGCAGTCCGCCTGCTCCTGCGCCGTTTCCGAAAGATGCAGCTGCATCCCCAGCCCGTTCGTCATGGCATACTCCGCCAGCGGCAGCCACAGCTCCTCGCTGGAGGTATATTCTCCCTGAATGCCCGCGTCCACACGAATGCGCCCATTTTCAAAGCCGTTCCACGTGTCGCACAGCGCCGCAAGGCTTTTGCATTCCGGATACGTTTCAAAATCAAATTCGTCGCCCAGCAGCATCGTCATCTCCGGCGCAACGCTCGCCTTCATGCCGCACTGCGCCGCCGCCTCGGCCACCGCCGCCGGAAAGGCCGACAGGTCGGAGATGCTCGTCACGCCAAAGCGCAGACACTCTGCCATGCCAAGCAGCGCCGACGCTTTCGCCGCCCGCGTGTCCATGCGCTCGGCGCAGGGATACACATAGTCGCGCAGCCACTCGGCATAGGGCTTTTCCGCCCCATACCCGCGCAGAATGGTCAGCGGCAGGTTCGTGTGGCAGTTGGTCAGCCCCGGCAGCAGCACCATGCCGCTGCCGTCAATGATCTGCCCCGGCTGCTCATCCGGCGCTTTTTTTGCCAGCCAGCTGATCTTGCCGTCCGTCACGCCCACGAACGCGTCGGGCCAAACGCTCATCCGGCTGTCCATGGTCAGCACGGAAACGTGTGAAAACAGTGTGTCCATCGTAGCTCCTTATACCTGTTCTGTACGCGCCAAAAGCGAAAAGATCTCGTCCTTCTGGCGCAGGATGGTGTCCAGCCGCGCCATGTAATCCTGCGGGGATTTGGGGTTGTGAAAGCGCTCCAGCTGCCCCGGCGCGAGCTGTACCTTGTTCATGCCGCCGCCGCCCAAAGACAGGATGGTGTGCAGCTCCTCCATCATGTATATGTTGTAAAGTCCGTCATAGCCCGCCCGGCACCAGCCGGTGTTCTCAAAACTGCCGGACATATACTTCTGCCGGTACAGATAATACGGCTCAAATGCCGCCGCGCGCAGCTGCGCGTTCGCGTCGTCCAGCATCTGTGCCACCGCTTCGCCGCTCGGCAGCGGCGCGCGCATACTGTTCAGCGCCGCGCCCTTTTTCAGCGCCAGCGTGTGTACCGTAATGTTGCTCGGCCCCAGCGCAAGAAGCTGTCGCACCGAGTCCGCGAACGACTCCGGCGTGTCGCCGGGCAGCCCCGCGATCAGGTCCATGTTTATATCGTCAAACCCCGCGCGCCGGGCCGCCGCAAACGCCTCCAGCGTCTGCGCCGCCGTGTGCCGCCGGCCAACGGCGCGCAGCACTGCGTCCGACATCGTCTGCGGATTGATGGAAATGCGCGTCGCGCCGCCGTTTTTGATCACGCGCAGCTTTTCCTCGTCCAGTGTGTCGGGCCGTCCGCCCTCCACGGTGAACTCCAAACAGCGGCTCAGATCAAACTGCGTCTGCACCGCGTCCAGCAGCTGCGCCATCTGCGCGCTTGAAAGCGTCGTCGGCGTGCCGCCGCCCATATACAGCGTGCGGATGTGCCACCCCGACGCGCGCAGCAGCGCCCCGGTATACGCGATCTCCCGCAGCAGGCACTCCAGATACGGCTGCAGCAGCCCGCCGAATTTTTCAATGGACTGGCTCACAAACGAACAGTACGCGCAGCGCGTCGGGCAGAACGGAATGCCAATATACACCGAAAGGTCGTGCGCGTCAAGTCGTTTTGCCGCCGCCACCGTGTGGCGCGAAGCGTCGATGCACAGCCTGCGCCGCGGCGCGGATACGAAAAATTCGTCGCGCAGCTGGCGGTCGGCCTCCCGCTCCGTGCCCCCGGCCATCAAGCAGGCCGTCGATAGTTTACTCGCCCGCACACCGGCCAGCGCCCCCCACGCTGGCGCGGCGGGTAGCAGCTGGATCGCTGCTTGATAAAAGCTCTGTTGCAGGATCCGGCGCGTGCGGCGCACATCGGCGTCCTGCACGCGCAGCCGGCGCGCCGCCGTGACCGTTTTGCCGCCGCGCGTGATCCTGGCCGTGGCCGTCAGCCACGTTTTGCCGCGAAAAAGTGCGGAAACAGCGCCGTCCTCGTCAGAAAACGGCGTTTGGGTATATTCATGCGCCTGCTCCGGGAACAGCTGCATCAGCAGCTGTTCCACAGCATAGCGCTCCGTGTGGTTCTTCAAATACAGCTTCATGCCCGCATGGCCTCTTGCAGATAAAAATTCGTGCGGCGCTCCGCGTCCAGCGTCGTGCCCTCGCCATGCCCGGGCAAAACGGTGTAGTCGCCCGCAAGCAGCCCCAGCCGTGCCAAAGACCGCCGCATCGCCGCGTCGTCGCCGCCGGAAAAGTCCGTGCGCCCATACGACCCGGCAAACAGCGTGTCGCCCGTAAACAGCGTCCGCTCACATTGCAGGCACACCGAGCCCTGCGTATGCCCCGGCGTGTGCAGCACATGAAATTCCAGCCCGCCGCACAAAACCGTGTCGCCGTCCGCATACGTGTTCGTATATATCAGATTGCCGCCGCTCATGTTCAAAAGCTCATCCGTGTCCAGCGGATGCACATAGATCGGCACCTCCGGCAGCGCCGCGTGCAGCGACTTCAGCGCCCCCGTGTGGTCAAAATGCGCATGCGTCAGCAAAATGCAGCCGATCCTCCACCCCTGCGCCTGTACGGTGTCCAGAATTTTCGCGCTCCGCGTCGCCGGGTCGATGACCGCGCACAGGCCGCTTTTTTCATCGGAAACGATATAACAGTTTGTTTCCAACGGGCCAAGCACCAAAGTCAGAATTTTCATAATAAGATTCTCCTTATAAAGGATTTTGCCGAAATCGGCAGGTGGGCGCTTGCCCACCGTTCTTTCCTCAGTGTTTGCAACACTGCACCTGTGCCTCCGGCGGCCCATTC
>CAKTXB010000102.1 GCA_934630555.1 uncultured Oscillospiraceae bacterium | reverse complement strand
ATCAGAACCGTCTGAATGTGCTGCACAGCGCGTGGGAAAGCTTCCGCAAGGCGCCGCCGGCAGACTACGATCAATTCCTGTCGGCGCAGCGCGCATGGCTGGAGGAATACTGCCTGTTCATGGCCGTAAAACGCCATTTTGGCGATGGGCCGTGGACGAACTGGCCATCCGATATTCGTCTGCACCAGCCGGCGGCGCTGCGGCGCTATCGTGCGGCACTGGCTGACGACGCTGCATTTTACGCGTTTACGCAATACTGCTTCCAGAAGCAGTGGCAGCGGCTGCGGGAATACGCACACGCACAGGGCATTTCCATCATCGGCGATATTCCCATCTATGTACCGCTCGATTCGGCGGATGTGTGGGCGCACCCGGAGAACTTTCAGCTGACGCGCACGCGCCGTCCGCGCGTCGTGGCAGGCTGTCCGCCCGATGGCTTCAGCGCCAACGGACAGTATTGGGGCAACCCCATCTATGATTGGAAGCGGATGGAGCAGGATGGCTTTTCCTGGTGGCTGGCGCGGCTGAATGCGGCAGGGGAGAAGTTTGACGTGGTGCGCATTGACCACTTCCGCGGCATTGAGAGCTATTGGTCTATCCCGGCGCAAAACCGCACGGCCCGCAAGGGGCAGTGGGTCAAAGGGCCGGGCCTGCGCTTTGTGCGCGCGATCCAGAAAGGATGCCCGGACGTGGCATTCATTGCCGAGGATCTGGGGTTCCTGACGCCGGAGGTTTTGAAGATGGTACAGGAATCCGGCTTCCCGGGCATGAAGGTGTTGGAGTTTGCATTTGACCCACGCGAGCCGAGCGACTATCTGCCGCACAAATACGGCGAAAACTGCATATGCTACACTGGTACGCACGACAATGAAACACTGGTGCAGTGGTGCGACAGTATTTCACGGGAATCGGACGCCTATGCGCGTGACTATCTCAAGATCACGGCACAGGACGATTTGCCAGAGGCGCTGATCCGCGCTGGAATGGAGTCGAACGCACGGCTGTTTGTAGCACAGATGCAGGATTATCTGCGTTTGGGCGCGGAGGCGCGCATGAACCGTCCGGGGCTGGTCATCCCGCAGAACTGGCGCTGGAGGATGCTGCCGGGCGCGGCATCTGACGTGTTGGCAGCCGAACTTCTGGCGCTGACAAAGCAGGCTGGGCGAATTTGAACCGATCCCACGCATATTTCAGGAGGAACTGATTTGAACTACGATGTAAACAAGATCATTGCGCAGACGGAGCGCTATCTGCGCCTGCGGCACGATGAAACCATGCAGGAGACCACGCCGCAGAGGCTGCACGAATGTCTGGCAGACGCGCTCATGGAACAGCTCGGCGAACGCTGGGCCAATACCCGCGCAAAGCAGGCACAGGGGCGGCAGGCCTATTATTTTTCCGCCGAATATCTCATCGGGCGGCTGGTATTCAGCAATCTGCTGAACATGGGCATCCTTGCCCAGGTGCGCGACGCATTCCATGAAAAGGGCGTGGAGCTGGCATGTCTGGAAGAGGTGGAGGATGCGGCGCTTGGCAACGGTGGTCTTGGCCGTTTGGCAGCGTGCTTTCTGGACAGCGCGGCCACGTGCGACCTGCCGCTGATGGGCTATGGCCTGCGGTATCGTTTTGGCCTGTTCAAGCAGCGCTTTGAGGACGGCGCGCAGGTGGAACTGGCAGACGACTGGACGCGCTACGGTGACCCGTGGAGCCTCCGGCGGACGGAGCTGGCTGTGCCGGTCGAGTTTGCAGATGAAACGGTAACGGCTGTGCCGTATGATATGCCTGTTGTGGGCTATGGCACGAGCACTGTGGGCACGCTGCGCTTGTGGCAGTGCGAGGCCGTGCAGGAACTGGACTTTCAGACATTCAACGACCAGGAATATGACCTGGCCGTGGGCGAGAAGAATCGTGCAGAGGATATTACGCGTGTGCTGTATCCGAACGACTCCACGCCAGACGGTAAGCGCCTGCGCATCCGGCAGCAGTATGTGCTTTCCAGCGCGTCCTTGCAGGATATTCTGCGGTCGTACCGGCGTGTGCATGGAAACGATCTGTACCGTCTGCCGGAATATGCGGCGGTGCAGCTGAATGATACGCACCCGGCCATGTCTATCCCAGAGCTGATCCGACTGCTGGAAAACGAGGGGATGAACTTTGATACGGCGTTTTCCATTGCGGCGCGTGTGTTCTCGTACACGAACCACACAGTCATGGCCGAGGCGCTGGAAAAGTGGGATATGGAGCTCCTGCGCTCGGTCGTGCCGGCCCTTTGCGACGTGCTGGAGCGAATTGACGCGAAGCTGAAGCGTGAACTGCCGCATGCGGGGCTGGCGGTCATTCGCGATGGGCAGGCGCATATGGCGGATCTTTGCATCTATGTGTCGCACGCGGTGAACGGCGTGGCAAAGATCCACTCGCAGATCTTGAAGGACGACCTGTTCCGTGACTGGTACGCGGTGTATCCCGAACGGTTCCAGAACAAGACGAACGGCATTACGCCGCGGCGCTGGCTGGGGCTTTGCAACCCGGAGCTGTGCGGAATGCTGGACGCCCGCATTGGCGGCGGATATTTGACGGACCTTGACCGGCTGGACGCGCTGCATGGGAAAATTGACACATTGTGCATTGACGAGTTCCATGCCATCAAGCAGGAAAAGAAGCGGCAGCTGTGCGCCGTGATCGCAAAGCAGGAGGGCGTGCAGCTGGACCCGACATTTATTTTTGACGTCCAGGTCAAACGGCTGCATGAGTATAAGCGGCAGCTGATGAATGCGCTGTCGATCATGGACCTGTATCTGTCCATCCGGGATGGCAGCCTGACAGACTTTATGCCGACGGTGTTCCTGTTTGGTGCAAAGGCTGCGCCGGGCTATGCGCGTGCGAAGTCCATTATTCGGTATATCAACCGCGTTGCGGCACTCATAAACGCTGACATGGCGGTTTCTGACCGTATGAAGGTCGTGTTCGTGCAGAACTACAACTGCTCGTATGCCGAGCATATCATCCCGGCAGCGGATATTTCGGAGCAGATCTCACCGGCCGGCACGGAAGCCTCCGGTACGGGCAACATGAAGCTCATGCTGAACGGTGCAGTGACGCTTGGCACGATGGACGGCGCGAACATCGAGATCGTCCAGCGCGCAGGGCAGGAGAACAACTATATTTTCGGCGGCACGGTGGAGGAGCTGAACGGCATCCGTAAGACATATGACCCCCGCAAGCTCTATGAAGCCGACGCGCGGCTGCGCCGGGCGGTGGATACGCTTGTGGACGGCACGGTGGAAACGGACGATGGCCTGAAGGAGCTTTACACGGCGCTGCTGGACGGCGCAAGCTGGCACGCGCCCGACCCATACTTTGTGCTGTACGATTTTGCAAGCTATCGCGACGCGCGGCTGCGCGCGAACCGGGATTACCGCGACCGTGCGGCGTTTGGGCGCAAAGCGCTGGAAAATATTGCGGCGGCGGGCTACTTCTCGTCGGACCGCACCATCCGGGCGTATGCACAGGAAATCTGGAATATATGATAGCTAAAAAGAGCGGGCCCTGCGGCCTGCTCTTTTTATGTTCTGCGCAAAGGAAGGATGACGGTTGCAATTTGCGGAAAAAGCGTGTAAAATTGCCAACAGAAATGAGGCGATTTGAATGCTGGATGTTCTGATTCAGAACGGCATGGTCCTCGACGGCACGGGGCGGGCAGGCTTTGCTGCCGATGTGGCTGTGGAGAATGGAAAGATCATGGGGATCGGGCACTTCCCAGATGCTGCGGCGCGGATGCGCGTGGATGCAGCGGGCAAGGTCGTCACCCCCGGTTTTCTGGATATTCACCGGCACGCAGATGCAGCGGTGTTTCGCCCGGGCTTTGGCCGGGCAGAGCTGCGGCAGGGATTGACGACGATCATAAACGGCAACTGCGGATTGTCGGCCGCTCCATGCGGGGCGCTGCATTCGGAAGAGATCTTGCGCTATCTCGCGCCGGTGACCGGCGCGCTGGCCAAGGCAGACTGCGCGCGAAGCATGGAAACGTATCTGCAAACGTTGGATAAAACGCCGCTGCCGCTGCATGTTGGAATGCTCGTTGGCGGCGGCACGCTGCGTGCGTGCGTGGCCGGTTTTGCGGCGGGAAGTCTGGACAAAGAGCAGCTGCGCGCGCTGCATGGACAGCTGGAGCAGTCGCTGGAAGCCGGGGCACTGGGCGTATCATTGGGGCTTGGATATGCGCCGGAGTGTTTTTATACGACGCAGGAACTGGTCGAGGCACTGCGGCCGCTGGAAGGCACCAACGTGCCGGTGACAGTGCATATGCGGCAGGAGGGCGACGGCGTGACGCAGACGCTGCGCGAAATGCTCACAGTTGCACGCACGCTGCGCATTTCTTTGGAGATAAGCCATCTCAAGGCCATCGGAAAGCAAAACTGGAACGCGCGCATTCCGGAAATGCTGCGGCTTCTGGACGAAGCGCGCGCGGAGGGGCAGGACGTGGCGTGTGACGCGTACCCCTATACGCGCGGCTCAACACAGCTTATCCATGTCCTGCCGCCGGAGTGCCAGAATGGCGGCGTGACACAGCTGACAAAAGCCCTGCGCGACCCGGCCTATCGCGCGCAGCTGCGGCAGCGGATGGAACAGGATTCGGATTTTGAGAATATTTCGCTGCTGTGCGGCTGGGAGAATGTGTACGTGACGAGCGTCACAAGGCCGGAAAATGCCCGTTTTGTGGGCAAGAGCGTGGCGCAGGCAGCGAGGGAGATGGACAAGGACCCGTTTGATCTGGTATTCGACCTGCTGGCGGATGAGAACTGCACGCCCTCTATGATCGATGAGATCGCGGGTACGGAGGATCTGGAGCGTGTTCTGAAAACACCGTATTGCAGCATGATCTCGGACAGCACCTATCCGGATACAGGGCTGCTGCACCCGCGGGTGTACGGATCAGTGGCACGGTTGTTTGAGATTTATGTAAACCAGAAACACCTGCTGACCATGGAAGATGCGGTACGGAAGGTGACGTCGCTGCCGGCAAGCCGGCTGCGGTTGGAGGGAAAAGGCATGCTGCGCGTGGGCTCGGATGCAGATTTGAACGTGTTTGCACCGCAGAACATCCACGAGTGCGGCACCTATACAAACCCAGCGCAGGAGGCGGTGGGCATGGATTATGTGTTCGTGGCCGGGCACGCTGCCATTGCGGCGGGAAAATTTACGAAGGAGTGCGCGGGCAGCGTTCTGCGCAGGTGACATATGCTGAATTCTATTTTTGAACAATATGACCGCGTGGTGGTGTTGGATACGGAAACGACAGGCATCGACTGCCGACGCGATGAGATCATTGAGCTGGCGGCGGTGGCGCTTGGCCCGAACGGTGTAGAAGAGAAGATGGATGATCTCATCCGCTTGACACCCGGCCGGCGGCTGCCGCAGCAGATCGTGGAGCTGACGGGCATTACGGAGCAGATGCTGGTGGGCGGCATGGAAAAGCTGCAGGCTGCGTCGCGCTTCTGCCAGCTGATCGCGCCGGAGCGAACGATGCTGGCGGCATTTAACGCGCAGTTTGACTTTACGTTCCTGTATTTTTATCTGGCGCGTCTTGGCATGGCAGAGAGCCTCAAAGACAAGGGCATGCTGGATATTCTGACGGTGTATAAGGACCGCAAGCCATATCCGCACAAGCTGAAAAATGCCATTGAGAGCTACGGCGTGACGGCGGAGAATTCGCACCGCGCGGTGGACGACGCCATGGCGGCGCTACTGGTTCTGGAAGCTATGCGTGCCGAACGGGATGATTTGATGCAGTACCGCAATCTGTTTGGCTTTAACCCCAAGTACGGCGTATCCGGGCCGCGTATCGGGTCCATTCACTACGCGCCGCAGCAATACGACCCGGAGCTGCCATTGTATGCGCTGTATGCGCATGTGTGAGTTCCATAGAAAAGCGCCCTGCTCCATTTGTGGAGCAGGGCGCTTTTTGGTATTTACTGTGCCAGCTGTTTCTTTTTGCGCAGATACTGCACCCCGAAGATGGCGGCGATGAGCACGAGGCCGATGAGGTCGGACACGAGGCCAGGGATCATCAGCGTCAGGCCGCCGGCGGTGAGCACGATGCGCTCAAGCCAGTGCAGCGGCGCCATGAGGAAGCCATTGAGCGCGGCAGCGATGCCAAAAATGCCAAGCAGGGCGGACAGACAGATCTGAATGACGGTCCAGGCGCTGGTGACATTCACAAAGAGCATAGCAGGGCTGTAGGCGAAGATGTACGGCACGATGAAAGCTGCAATGGCGAGCTTTGTGGCATTGATGCCGGTTTTCATCGGGTTCGATTTGGCAATGGCCGAGCCAGCGTAAGCCGCCAGCGCGACAGGCGGTGTGATGTCCGCGACAATGCCGAAGTAGAACACAAAGAAGTGCGCAGCCACAACGCTGTAGCCCATCTGAATGAGGATGGGGGCGCAGGTGGAGGCCATGATGCAGTAGTTTGCAGTCGTGGGCACGCCCATGCCGAGAATGATGCAGCAGACCATGGTGAGCACCAGACCAATGATGTGCGCATTGCCAGCAAGCTGTACGATGGCGTTGATAAGGATGGAAGCAAGACCGGTGACGGTGATGCAGCCGGCGATCATACCAGCCATGGCACAGGCAACAGCCACGGTGATGGCGCCTTTTGCGCCCGCTTCCAGCGCATCAACACAGGAGCACGCGGTGTCTTTTGCAGCACCGGCGGCAGCTGCGCCCGCAGCCTGCGGCTGCGCGCCGTCTTTGCCGCGGCGGCGTGTGAGATAGAAATTGACAGCGCCAACGGCGATGGCAGCCAGAATGGAATAGGCTGCGGAGTGCGACATGGTTTTTGCACCCGAGGATACGAGCCAGACGAGCAGAATGAGCGGCAGGAGCAGATAACAGTCACGGCCCAGCGCGCTCCACTTGGGCAGCTCGTCGCGGGAAAGACCCTTGAGGCCAAGCTTTTTCGCTTCCAGATGGACGGCCATGAAGATACCGGTAAAATACAGGACAGCGGGCAGAATGGCCTTGACGGCGACCTGCGCATAGGGAATGTCCATATACTCGGCCATAAGGAATGCCGCTGCACCCATGATGGGCGGCATGATCTGGCCGCCGGTGGAGGCGGC
>CAKTXB010000101.1 GCA_934630555.1 uncultured Oscillospiraceae bacterium | reverse complement strand
GTCTACATCCGCTCGAACAAGGGCAAGTATCCCACGTTCACGCCGGAAGGCCGCAGGTTCCAGCCGGGCAAGGCAGAAGTCTTGTCGGAAGGCACGGACATCGGCCTGATCACGACCGGCATCACCACGGCGGAGGGCATCCGCGCGGTGAACGAGCTGGAAAAGCTGGGCGTGCGCGTGCAGCACCTGCATATGCCGTCCATCAAGCCCCTGGACAAGGAAGCGATCGCCCAGACGGCGAAGAAAACGGGGCTGATCGTGACGGTGGAGAACCACACGATCTATGGCGGCCTTGGCAGCGCGGTTGCGGAAACGCTGTGCGAGATGCAGCCGACCAAGCTGGTGCGGCTGGGTCTGCAGGACCACTTTGGCGAAACGGCCAAGCTGCGCTACATGATGCACAAATACGGCATCGACGACGCGTCCATCGTCAGCACGATCCGCGCGCTGCTGAAAAAGTAAGCGGCGCAGGACCCGATAACAAGCACACACGGCCCGGCATTTGCCGGGCCGTACTGCCCCAAAGACGAAAAACCCACTCAAATTTTATGAGGTGAAGCAAATGCAGAATATCCCCAACACCATGCGCGCCATGGTGCTTACGGCATACGGCCATCTGGAGCTGCAGGAAGTGCCCGTGCCGAAGCCGGGCCGCAATGAAGTGCTCTGCCGCATCCGCTCCGTGGCCATCTGCGGCAGCGACCCGCAGATCATCCGCGGCGACCGCCCGGGCGAGTGGCCGCAGAAGTTCCCGCATATCCTCGGCCATGAATGGGCCGGTGAAGTTGTTGCTCTGGGCGAGGACGTCCGGGAGTTCCAGATCGGCGACCGCGTGGCGGGCGAAGCACACGCGGGCTGCGGCTATTGCAAGAACTGTCTGGCCGGGCACTACACCATCTGCCTGAACTATGGCCGCCCCGAAACCGGCGCGCGCCACTTTGGCTTTAACTTTAACGGCGCAAACTGCGAGTACAACGCCTATCCCACGAAGAGCGTCCACAAGATCCCGGACGAGCTGAGCTTTGACCATGCGTCGCTGTGCGACATCTGCGGCGTGGCCATGCACTGCATCGACCGCACCGGCATTACGACCTCCGGCACGGTGGCCGTGTTCGGGCCCGGCCCGGCCGGTGTTGCCGCCATGCAGATCGCCAAGGGCTATGGCGCGGCGCGCGTCATCATGATCGGCCGCGGCGACCGCCTGCAGCACGCGAAGGAATGCGGCGCGGACTTCCTTGTGGACATCACGAAGGAGGACCCCGTGGAGTCTGTGCGGAAGCTCACGAACGGCTTTGGCGTGGACGAGGTGCTGGAGTGCTCGGGCGCGTCCGTTGCGCCGGTGCAGGGCATGAAGATGCTCAAGCGCGGCGGCAAGATGGGGCTTGTGGGCCACTATCATGACCCGGAGCTGAAGATCCCGAACCTGACGGATATGATCACCAACGAGCTGACGATCTACGGCTCCCGTGCAAACCCCGGCGTATCGGAGGCGGTCATCTCGATGCTGGCGCGCGGCGTTATCAACGGCGACTCGCTGGTGACGCACCGCTTCCCGCTGGAGCAGTATGAAACGGCGCTGGATGTGTTTGTCGGCCGGAAGGACCACAGCCTGAAGGTCGTTATCAATCCGTAATGGGAGGCATACCATGAAGAAAATTGGCTGGATCGGCCTTGGAAACATGGACCTGGCGCGGCAGTACAACGTGCCGATGCCCACGACGGCCATTGCCACGCAGTATTATAACGCCATGGTGGCCAGCGAACGCGGCGGCTATGACTATGCGGCCATTCTGCTTGTGAACGAGGAGAACTGCGGCCTGCATCCCGACAAGAAAGACTGAGGTGAGCCAAATGCGTTCCAAGTTTATCAGACGCTCGCTGCTTTACATCCCGGGCAGCAGCATGAAGATGCTGCAGAAGGCAGTCGTGCTGCATCCCGATGCGGTGATCCTCGATCTGGAGGATGCCGTGAGCATTGCGGAAAAGGACACGGCCCGCGCCCAGGTGGTGCAGATGCTGCCGGAGATCCAAAAGACCGGCAAGGAAGTGCTTGTTCGCGTGAACGGCATGGACACGCAGTGGGGCATTGACGATCTGCAGGCCATTATTCCCTGCAGGCCGGACGCCATTGTGCTGCCGAAGGCCAGCCGCCGGTTCGTGATCGCGGCGGACTGCATGATGTCCATGCTGGAACAGAAGTACGGCATGGAGCAGGACGCCGTGGGTCTGGTGCCGCTGTTTGAAACGACCGAGGCCATTATGACCGGCTATGAGATCCTGGGCCTGTGCAGCCGCATCAACGGCGTGCAGTTTGGCGCGGAGGATCTGACGAAGGAGCTGGAGATCGGCCGGACGGCGGCGGGCGACGAAGTTTACTACGCCCGGGAGCAGCTCATCTTTGCCGCCCGTGCGCGCGGCGTCGATCCGCTCGACACGCCGTTTACGGACGTGAAGGATCTGCAGGCGCTGGAACAGGATGTGCAGAAGGCCAAGGCCATGGGCTTTACGGGCAAGACGTGCATCCATCCCAGCCACATTGAGACCATCAACCGTGTATACACGCCGAGCGAGGCGGAGGTCACGCGCGCCAGGGGCATTGTAGAAGCTATGGACGCAGCCGCTGCCGCGGGCAAGGGCGCTTGTATGTATGAAAACAAAATGGTCGACGCGCCCGTTGCGGCGCGCGCGGCCAGACTCGTAGACAAAGCCGCACGCATCGCGGCGGCAGAAGCCGCAAGGCAGGAGGAGGAATCTTTATGAGCAGCAAAGAAGCAACGCAGGAACAGATCGACTATATCACCGAGCTGGTCGCCCGCGGCCGCAAGGCGATGGAGCAGATCGAG
Organism: uncultured Oscillospiraceae bacterium; assembly: GCA_934630555.1. Lineage (GTDB taxonomy): Bacteria > Bacillota > Clostridia > Oscillospirales > Oscillospiraceae > CAG-170. Next base: position 4,326 of record CAKTXB010000101.1, on the reverse strand, counting down.
GAGCTGACGCAGGAGGATGTTCGCAGGATCGCGAAGGCGGTCGCGTGCCTGTCCTATGACCGCGCGGACGTGTGGTCGAACGCGCTGTATAAGGAAAACGGCGGCAGCGGCCGTCTGGAGTCGAAGAAGGCGCAGCTGATGTCCCGTCCGCTCGGCCTGGCCGCGCAGGTGGACGATGTCAAGACCGTGGGCGTGATTGAAGAAGATCCCGACGGCTATCTTGTGAAGATCGCAAAGCCGCTGGGCGTGATCGCTTCTCTCGTTCCGATGACCGTGCCGACCGGTCTGGTCGCCTGCCAGACCATCTTTGGCCTGATGGCGAAGAACGCCATGATCTTTTCCCCGCATCCCCGCACGAAGCAGGTCACGAACTTCGTTGTGAACGACATCCGGGAGCTGCTGGGCCGCATGGGCTATCCAAAGGATCTCATTCAGTGCGTGGAGAAGCCGTCGCTGGCGACGACCGACGTGCTGATGCAGCAGGCTGACTTTGTTATCGCGACCGGCGGCGCTGCCATGGTAAAGGCCGCGTATTCCTCCGGCACACCGGCATTCGGCGTGGGCGCCGGCAACTCCATCTCCTGTGTGGACGAAACGGCGGACATCGAAGAAGTCGCCTCCGGCATCCGCGCGGCGGAAATGAACGACTGGGGCTCCGGCTGCTCGACCGAGAACTCCGCGGTCATCCTTGCGTCGGTGTATGACAAGACCGTGGAAGCGCTGAAGAAAGAGGGCGGCTATCTCTGCAGCGCAGAAGAGAAGCAGAAGCTCATCGACACCATCTGGAAGGGCGGCAAGCTGAACGTGGAGTGCATCATCCACACGCCGCAGCAGATCGCGGCTTACGCCGGCTTCTCTGTGCCCGACACCTGCACGTTCCTCATGGCGGAGGAGTCTGTCATTGACGAAGAACACAAGATGGTCGAAGAAAAACTCTCCCCGGTCATCGCGCTTTGGAAGGCCAAGGACATGGACGAGGCGATCGACATGGTCAACAAGATCCATGCCATTTCCGGCGCCGGCCACTCCTGCTCCATCCACAGCCGGAACGAGGCCAATATCCTGAAATACGCCACGAAGACGCACACCTCCCGCGTGGCGGTGAACGCCTGCACGGGCCTGAACAATGCCGGCGGCTACAACAACAAGATGCCGTGGACGTTCTCTCTGGGCTGCGGCAGCTGGGGCGGCAACGCTTACTCCGAGAACAACACCTTTAAGCACTACTACAACACCACCTGGGTGTACCGCATGATGCCGCCCTGCGACGCGCCGGATCGCCGCAAGGTCTTTGGCGACATGATGGACGACCAGAAGCTGTTTGGAGGCTATCCCGCGTTCTCCATGGATTGAGGCAGCATCGCGCGTGGACGACCTGCGCACGGATGTATCCTTTGAAAAGTTCCCCCTTCTATCCCGCGAAGCGGGGGTGAATGGCAGCCCCCACTTTGCGGCCATTACTCTTTCATACCTTACAGGAGGATACTATGAACTATAGCGCTGATCCAACCCTGCGTGATCGGACATTCGACCGGCTGCGGCGCAGCATTGCCGGGGAAAAGGCCGACGGGCACGCGGTGTTTCACTACTACACCTTCCCGTTTTATCACTATGTGACCGGCGTGGTACTGGATAAGTTCTTCCACGACCCCAAAACGATTTTTGATACGCAGCTGCAGGTCATCGAAATGCTGGATGGCTGCGGCAGCTTCCAGCCGGATACCGGCCCGGTGGCCGAGTGCAGCGCGCTGGGTGCGCATGTGCGCTTTGACAAAGAAGGCTTCATTTCCGCAGGCTCGATCGAGATCGAGGAGATGGAGGACGCCGAGAAGATCGAAGTCGGCGACCCGTGGGGCGACAACTATATGCGCCGCGGCCTGGAGCAGCTGGAGTATATGGTGGCCCATGCCCCGAAGGGAATAAAGGTCAACCCGCCCTGCCTGCACGCGCCGTTTACCACCATTGGCCAGACCATGGGCGTGAGCGACCTGTGCGTGGCCACGCTGGAGGACCCGGATATGGTGGAGCTGCTGCTGGACAAGGCTGCCCAGACGAGCATCCGCTATTTGAAAGAGGCCGAGAAGATCCTGGGCGCGCCGCTGCATCACATTCTGGTGTGCGACGACCTGTCTTCATTCCTGAGCGCGAACGCGTATGAGCAGTGGGTCATGCCGGTCTACAAGAAGATCTTCGCCGCGTTCCCGAACACGCAGATGTGGCTGCACAACGACGCGAAGGCACAGCACCTGTGCGAGAAGATCGCGGACGCGGGCTTCAAGGGCTGGCAGTATGCGCCGTCCATTGCATCGTCGTTTGCCATGGAGCACACGGGCGGCAGGCTCAGCCTGTTCGGCGGCCTGAGCCCGCTGGAGCTGCAGCATCTGACGCCAGAGGAAACGTATGAGCGCTGCATGGCCAAGCTCGAGAGCTTTGGCGGCAACAACAAGTACGTGCTGTGCGTGGGCGGATCTGTGAATCAGATCCCCATTGCCAACCTGATGGCCATGTTCCGCGCGGCCGACGAGTACAAAATTTAAAAATGCAAATAAGCCGCCCCGGATGTGTGTGCATCCGGGGCGGTTTTTCCGGGTCAGGGTTCGGCAAAGCGGACGGCGGCGAGGACGGCTTTTTTGCCGTCGGGCTTGGAAACGGCGAAGCGGACGGTGCTGCCGTCCTGCTTTTGATAGACGGTCAGCAGCTCGCCCTCCAGACAGGGCGCGCCGTAATGCAGCTCTATGGAGCGGATGCGGCCGGAGGCGAGCGTTTTGGCCGGGAAACGGCCCAGCAGCAGCCGGACATAGGCAACGTTGTTCATATGGCGGCCCATGTCGATGTCGGTGGAGCGGACAGTGTAGGTCTCAGCGGCCTCGTCGGGGGAAAAATCGTCATGGAAGCGCTGGGGCTTTTCGGCGATGGCGGCCTGCTCCGGGAAGGGGTAGTCCTGCGGGAAGCCGGACTGACCGAACGGAACGACCTTGCCCGCCGGGCCGAGAACGGCCCACTGTGTGCGCCCGGTGGCCACGAGCGTATCGCCGCAGGTGAGCGTGTAGCTGCGGTAGCAGCGGATGTCATGCGGGCTGCACGCCTCGGCCCACGTGCCGGCGCGGACAGTCTGCATGAGGCAGGCCGGGGCGCAGAAGTCGATGCGGTTGTGGACCGTGAGCCAGAACGCGCCGCGTTTGGCCATGGCGGCGCCGCCGACGCCCAGCGCCTCCGCGTGCTGCGTGGCGACGGACTGAAACATGGTAAAGACCCCGAACGGCGACAGGGCGGCACGTTCGTCACAGCTTTCGGGCGTGACGACAAAGTCGTGCGTGAACACGGCTGCGCCGGTGGGGAAGAGATCCTTCATTGCACACACCTCCAAAGCGCCGCGTTCAGGGCGGCGACTGCCCATATTGTAGCACGTTCGGCGGGAAAACGCAAAGCGGGCGGGGCATTTGGAGGAAAACGGGAAACGGGAACGGCGTGCGCCGTTCCCGCATTTTTATTGCGTGACGCCGGAGGCGGCGGGCGGAGGTAAGCTCCATGAGCACGGCTCCGTTTCATTTAAAAAGCGGGCGCTGCGTTTGCAGCGCCCGCCCAGATCGTCAAAAAAGCCTCGCAGAGTTCGCGCCCGCAGGCGCGAAAAAAGTCCGGATCATGTTCGGCGGCGGCGTGTACGTCGCCGAAAATACTTTACGTCATGCAAGTGTGGAATTTTTGCGCCAAAGGCGCAAAAATGATACGCGCAGCATGGCGCAAGCCTTCTCAAACGCGGACCCAGCGCAGCGGTTCGCGTTTGAAAGCGTGTCAAAAATGTTTTTTTGACACGCTTAGCGGGCGCTGCGTTTGCAGCGCCCGCCGGGGCTTATTTGCGTATGGAGGCCGGATACGGGATTAGTCGTAAACCAGCAGAGCGATCATTTCGTCGTCGATGTTGGACGCGTCATACCACTGCGCGCCGGTGTCAACGTCGGAAACAGCTTCGCCCTTGGCAGCCTTCACAGCCAGCTCAACAGCCTTGTAGCCGATCTGGTACGGATCCTGCGTGACGGAGCCGTAGAACCAGCCCTGACGGACCGCGTTCTTCTGGGCAGCGCCAGCGTCGAAACCAGCAACGACGAGGCCGTCGTACTTGCCGCCCTCGGCCAGGTCTTCGCCGTCAGAAACAGCAGCCAGGAAGCCGGTGACAGCACCTTCGTTGGAGCAGAAGATGGCGACGGGGTTCATGCCGAGCAGGGAGTTGGCAGCGGTCTGGACAGCGGTCGCTTCGGTGGTAGCGGAGATGGCGACCTCGATGATGATGGCGGGAGCGTCGACCTTCTTTTCCCACTTGGCGTGGCC
>CAKTXB010000100.1 GCA_934630555.1 uncultured Oscillospiraceae bacterium | reverse complement strand
GCCAAACCATAGATAGACTCAATGTGCTTGCGTGACGCGATCTCCGGTACGACACCGCCATACAGCCGGTGCAGCGCCACCTGCGAGTTGATGCAATCCGCCAGCACTGTGCGGCCATCGCGCACAATAGCCACCGCTGTTTCATCGCACGACGATTCCACCGCTAAAATATTCATAAGCTCCACTCCTTTTTGAGGATCAGCGCGTCCTCTTTGGGATGAAAATAGTAATTTTTCCGCAGCCCCACCTGTAAAAAGCCAAGCTGCCGGTAAAGCCTGATCGCCGCGTCGTTGGACGCGCGCACCTCCAGCGTCAAGGAGCGCACACCGCGCGTGCGCAAGTCGTCTACGAGCGCCGTCACAAGTGCCCGCGCAAGCCCCTGCCGTCTGCATTCCGGCCGGACGGCCAGATTCATCATATCCGCCTCGTCCGGCACGATCTGGCTGCCGACATAGCCGAGGAGCCCTGCGCCGGAAACGGCCACCAGCCAATCACTCAGCGGGTTTTCCAGCTCCGACGCGACTGCCGCTTCACTCCATGGGTCGGAGAAACACTGCCGCTCGATGGCGGCCACAGCGGCCACGTGCGCCGCCGTCATGGGCATGATCGTATAGTCCATCACTTTGCCTCATACCAGCTTGCACCGGTCTTTGCCTCTGCGACCAGGGGCACCGACAGCTCCACCGCGTGTTCCATCTGCTCTGTCATGAGCTTCTGCACGCGCTCTGCTTCTATGAGCGGACACTCCACGATCAGTTCGTCATGTACCTGCAGCAGCAGCCGGGCGTGCAGCTTTTCCCGGCGCAGCGCTGCGTCCACACGCAGCATGGCGATTTTGATGATGTCCGCCGCCGTGCCCTGAATGGGCGTGTTGAGCGCTACGCGCTCGCCGAACGAGCGAACGTTATAGTTGCTGCTCTTAAGCTCCGGCAGCATCCGCCGGCGGCCAAACAGTGTAGTCACATAGCCATCACGCTTGGCCTGCGCCACAATGTCGTGCATATAGGCACGCACGCCGGAGAAATTGGCCAGATAGGTGTCGATGTATTCCTTTGCTTCCTTGCGGCTCACACCGATGTCCTCGGCCAGTGAGAACTCGGAAATGCCGTATACAATACCGAAGTTCACAGCCTTGGCCTGCCGGCGCATGAGCGGCGTGACGTCCTCCGGCGAAACGCCGAACACCTGTGCCGCCGTGGCTGTGTGGATGTCCATGCCGGACGAGAATGCCTGCTGCATCTGCGCATCCTGCGCCACGTGCGCCAGCACGCGCAGCTCGATCTGGCTGTAGTCCGCGTCCACAAATACGCAGCCGTCCTGCGGCACGAACATTTTGCGGATCTCGCTGCCAAGCTCTGTGCGCACGGGAATGTTCTGGAGATTCGGCTCGGTGGAGGACAGCCGCCCCGTGGCCGTGACCATGTTCTGGAACGTGGTGTGGATGCGCCCATCGTCCGCGATCTGCTTTACCAGCCCGTCGGCATATGTCGATTTGAGCTTGGTCAGAGAACGATATTCCAAAACTGCGTCGATGATGGGGTGCTTGCTGCGCAGCTTTTCCAGCACCTCAGCGTTCGTCGAATATCCGCGCTGCGTTTTTTTCAGCGGCGGCAGCTCCAGCTTTTCAAACAGGATCCTGCCAAGCGCCTGCGTGGAGTTGATGTTAAATTCCTCGCCGGCATAGCGAAAGATGGTCTGCTGCGTGCGTGTAATACCTGCTTCCAACAGATTGCCGAACGAGATGAGCGCAAACTGGTCCACGTGCACGCCTGCCGTTTCCATCCGCGCCAGCACGGCGCACAGTGGAAGCTCGATGTCAAAATACAGTCGCTCCATGCCGTTTTCTATCAGCTTTTCGCGCAGTACGCCGTATAACGCCTGCACGGCAGCACATTCGGCAAGACGTGTGCCCATGTGCGCTGTTTCCGCATCGCATTCTGCCGCATCGGGGCGGCCAATGGTGCAGTTCAGATATTCCGCTGCCAGTCGGTCCAGATCGTATTTGCCCTGCGTTGCGTCCAGGTCATAGGCCGCCAGCGCCGTGTCAAACACAAAACCCTCCGCCGGCCAGTGCGCGCCCAGCAGCATCCGCTGAAGCGCCTTGGCATCATGCGTTACTTTTTTGACATCCGCGCCAAAAAGAGTTGACATAAACTTATTATCCAGCGCAGCGTCGTCGGTAAAAATATAGCAAAATTCCTCTGTTGTGACTGTGATTTCCGACAGGCCGTCTGGCGCATATACAGTTACATAATCTTTTTTACGCAGCTGCGCGGCAATTTCCTGCGCGCGCTCGGCGGTCGTCACGCGTTCTGTGCTGCAAACGCCCGCCACCGCGTCCTGCGGTGCTTTTTTCTGCGGCGCGTGCAGGCCGTAGCGCGCAATCAGGCGCGTAAACTCCAGCTTTAAAAACAGTGCATACAGGGCGTCCTCATCCGGCGGCTGCACGGCGTTCCGCGCCGGTTCAAAGTCAACGGGCGCTTCACAGCGAATGGTCGCCAGATCGTAGCTCATATAGGCGCTTTCACGTCCGGCTTCGAGCTTTTTGCGCACAGAATCTTTTATATCGTCCAGATGCGCGTAAATGCCGTCCAGTGAGCCGTATTCCAGCAGCAGCGCCATCGCCGTTTTTTCGCCCACACCCGGCACGCCGGGAATGTTGTCTGACGAGTCGCCCATGAGGCTTTTAAGATCGATGAGATGAATGGGATCGAAGCCGTACTGTGCGCGGAACGTTTCTTCGTCATAGAGTGTCTGCGTAGTTTTCCCCATGCGCGTGACGACAAGTTTGACAAAAACATGTTCGCGCACAAGCTGCAGGCTATCGCGGTCGCCGGTGACAATGACGCAATCCCAGCCCGTTTCAGCGCATTTTTTCGCCGCCGTGCCGATCACGTCGTCAGCCTCCCAGCCGGTGCATTCATAAACGGGGATATTCATGGCGCGCAGCACGTCCTTGATGAGCGGCATCTGCGCTACAAGCTCATCCGGCATGGCGTGGCGCGTGGCTTTGTAACCATCGTACTGCTCGTGGCGGAACGTAGGTGCCTTCAGGTCAAAGGCGACGCACAGCGCATCCGGCTGTTCGTCGGCCCGGAGCTTTTCCAGAATGTTCAGAAAGCCGAAAATCGCATTTGTATACAGCCCATCACGCGTAGTGAGCAGGCGCACACCGTAAAACGCTCGGTTCATGATGCTGTTGCCGTCCAAAATCATCAGTTTCATTGAAAAAGCCCTCTCTTTCCGAATACAGTCTATCACAAAACCACCTTGCTTTCAATCTGAAATGGCGCGCATTGTTCACGGATTATTTCCAATTTTCCGCTGGCATTTTTCCTGCTTTTCTGGTAAAATGTTTCCAGAAACGCAGAAAGGAAGAAGTGATTTGCGTCAAAAACACGTTTTGTCGGAAAAACTACGGGAGGCTGCCGCCTCCGTTCTGCCGGTCACGGCCATTGTTGCGGTGCTGTGCCTTGTGCTCGTGCCGGTCGACGTTGGACTGATGCTCTCGTTTTTGTTCGGCTCTGCCCTGCTCATTGCCGGCATGGGGCTGTTCACACTGGGAGCAGATCTGTCCATGTCACGGATCGGCAATTTGATCGGCGCGCGGATGACGAAGTCGCGCAAGCTCTGGTTTATTTTGGGCGTGAGCTTTTTGCTGGGCGTCGCCATCACCATGGCTGAGCCAGATCTGCAGGTGCTGGCCGCAAACGTGCCGGCCATCAACAAAACATCGCTGATCCTGACGGTTTCCGTCGGCGTTGGGCTGTTTTTGATGCTGTGCATGGCCCGTATTTTGTTCCGTATTTCGCTGCGGACGCTGCTTATCTTTTTTTATGTGCTCGTGTTTGTGGGGGCCTTTTTGTCGGATCGTGGTATTTTATCAGTTGCGTTTGACTCTGGCGGGGTGACGACCGGGCCGATGACTGTGCCGTTTATTATGGCGCTTGGCGTGGGTGTTGCATCCATCCGAAGCGACGAAAATGCAAAAACCGACAGCTTTGGCCTTGTGGCGCTGTGTTCCATTGGGCCGGTGCTGGCCGTCATGCTGCTGGGGCTGATCTATCACCCGGACACGAGCGCAGGTGCGGAAATGACCGTGTCAGCCATTGAGACCAGCGTACAGCTGGGCGCGGATTATCTGCACGCGCTTCCGGATTATCTGGCCGAGATCGCGCTGGCATTGCTGCCGATTTTTGTATTTTTTCTGATTTTTCAGGTGTTTGCGCTGCATTTGCGCAGATTGCCGTTTCTGAAGATCCTCATCGGTGTCGGCTATACGTTTGCGGGGCTGGTGCTGTTCCTCACAGGTGTGAACGTGGGCTTTTCGCCGCTGGGGTATGTGCTGGGCGGCGCGCTGGTGGAGCATGGGATGCAGCTGCTGCTCATTCCGCTGGCCATGCTGATGGGCTGGTTCATCATTAGCGCAGAGCCGGCCGTGTATATTTTGAACAAACAGGTCGAAGAACTGACTTCCGGGGCGATCTCTGCCCGGGCAATGGGTCTGAGTTTGTCGATCGCTGTTGCATTGGCGAACGGACTGGCTATGGTGCGTGTTCTGACCGGCGTTCCCATCCTGTACTTCCTGATCCCTGGGTATGCCGTGGCGCTGGGATTGAGCTTCTTTGTGCCGCGGACGTTTACAGCCATTGCCTTTGACTCCGGCGGCGTAGCCTCCGGCCCGCTGACGGCCACCTTTATGCTGCCGCTGGCCATGGGTGCCTGCACGGCGCTGGGCGGTAATGTGATGACGGATGCGTTTGGTATCGTGGCGCTGGTCGCGATGATGCCGCTGATCACGGTGCAGGTCATGGGCGGCATTTATGTGCTGAAATCGCACAAAAAGCCGGCGATCTCGCTGGAAGCGACCTTTGGCGACAACGACATTGTCGAACTTTGGGAGGCGGTTTGATGGAGCTTTACTATCTGATCACAATTACAGACCGCGAAAATGCAGAGGATGTGTCGAATGTATATGCGCAGGCGGACGTTTCGCTGGTGCTGACAAAGCTGGGCCGCGGCACGGCTACGGGGGAACATCTTTCCAATTATGGACTGGACGCGACGGAAAAGGCTGTGATCAGCACTGTTTCGACTGCGGAGCAGATGCGGCAGATCTTCAAGGCCAGCAAGCGGCGGCTGCGTATCGATATTCCGGGCAACGGCGTGATGATGGCCGTGCCGCTTAAGAGTGTCGCAGGCGGTCGGACGCTGCAATATCTTGCTGAAACGGCGGAACTGGGAGGAAAACCGGCTATGGAATTTGCGCACGAACTCATTATGGTCATTCTGAACGAGGGCTACAGCGACGCAGTGATGGACGCGGCGCGCAGCGCCGGTGCAGGCGGCGGTACGGTTTTACACGCGAAAGGTACGGGAAAAACGCGCAGTGAGTCGTTTTTTGGCGTGCGGCTGGCCGATGAAAAGGACGTTGTGTACATTGTGGCACATGCAGACGAAAAAGCAGGTATTATGCAGGCCATCCACGAAAAAGCGGGCCCGGCGACAAAAGCGGGGGCCATCTGCTTCTCGCTGCCTATCTCGGCGGTGGCCGGTCTGCGGGAACGCGACGAGTCATAAGCTGTCGTGCGCGGTCGAAACGGCTCGATCCATGGCGGCCGCTCCCCTGCCGTTTTTTCAGAAACATTGTAATACTATTTTCTGATTAAATTCTTTAATCAGAAAGGTTCCGCCTTTGACGCAACCGATCCCGTGATTTTGATAAAATCACGGGATCTCGTCTCATAATGATCTTCATATTAAAAACTTCCATGCAAGGAATGAAAGTTTTTAATTGAATATCAGTATAAAAACCCCGCAGATTTTAAAAAATCTGCGGGGTTTTGTGCGTTTTAATGTGATCCCATACGGTTAGGCGCGTTTCCACTTTGCGCCGCCGGGCACGTCAGTGATCTCGATGCCCTGGGCTTTGAGTTCGTCGCGGATAGCGTCGGCTTTTGCGAAATCTTTGGCCTTTTTCGCTTCCTGGCGGGCGCGGATCCTGGACTCGATGGCCTCGTTCTGCTCGCCGGACTCGGAAACGACCTGATACGACACGGCCGAAGGCTGCACAGATGCGTTCAATTTGCGGATCTTATCGGCTTTTTTGAGCAGATCAAGGCTCAAAACACGGTCAAAATCATCCAGAATGAAGAGCTTGGTTGCATCGTTGGTGGGATATTTCAGCGCATCGTAGAGTGCGGTAACGGCGAGCGAGGTGTTGAGGTCATTGCCGAGCGCCTTGTTGAACCTTTCACGCAGGGCGGCGACGGTGGCCTCGTCGATCGCGTCATTCGACGGTTTCAGCGCGGCGATCTTCGACAGGAGCTTCTGGTAGGTCCCGGCGGCGTTGTCGAGGTTCTCCCACGTGAACACGAGGCTCTTGCGGTAGTGGCTTTGCAGACAGAACAGGCGGTAGGCCAGCGGGTCGTAGCCCTTCTGCTCCAGCAGGCTCACGGTGAGGAATTCCCCCTTGGATTTGGACATTTTGCCGCTGGACGTGTTCAGGTGCAGCACGTGCATCCAGTAGTGACACCACGGGTGGCCAAGGTAGCTTTCAGACTGGGCGATTTCGTTTGTATGGTGCGGGAAGGCATTGTCAATGCCGCCGCAGTGAATATCGAGGTATTCGCCCAGATGCTTGAGGGAGATGCCGGAGCACTCGATGTGCCAGCCCGGGTAGCCAACTCCCCACGGAGAATCCCACTTGAGGGCCTGGTCTTCAAACTTGGACTTGGTGAACCAGAGGACAAAGTCGTTTTTATTGCGCTTGTTCGTGTCCTCCTCCACGCCCTCACGGACGCCGACGGCGAGGTCTTCGGCGTCGTGGTCGTTAAAGACGTAGTAGCGCTCGAGCCTGGAGGTGTCAAAGTAGACGTTGCCGCCGGCAAAGTAGGCATAGCCGGTGTCCATGAGCCGGGTGATGATCTTGATATACTCGTCGATGCAGTTCGTTGCAGGCTCAACAACGTCGGGGGTCTTGATGTTGAGCTTTGCGCAGTCGGAGAAGAATGCGTCGGTGTAGAACTTTGCGATCTCCATGACGGACTTGTGCTCGCGCTTTGCGCCCTTGAGCATCTTGTCCTCGCCCTCGTCGGCGTCGCTCGTCAGGTGGCCGACGTCGGTAATATTCATAACGCGCTTGACGTTATAGCCGACGTAGCGCAGGTACTTTTCAAGAACGTCCTCCATGATGT
>CAKTXB010000099.1 GCA_934630555.1 uncultured Oscillospiraceae bacterium | reverse complement strand
GGTGGTCATCCACATCATCTCCGGGTCGTTTTCACCAAGGCCCTTCGAGCGGCTGACGGACACCTTTTTGCCCTCCAGCTCTTTCAGGATCGTGGTCTTTTCGGCCTCGTTATAGGCAAACCATGTTTTTTCCTTATAGCCGATCTCATACAGCGGCGACTCGGCAATATACACATAGCCCTGCTCAATGAGCGTGGGGCAAAGGCGGTAGATCATGGTCAGGATCAGCGTGCGGATCTGATAGCCGTCCACGTCGGCATCGGTGCAGATGATGACCTTGTTCCACCGCAGATTTGCCAGATCGAACGCCGAAAGGTCCTTGCTTTTTTTCGTCTGTACCTCCACGCCGCAGCCCAGCACCCGGATGAGGTCGGTAATAATGTCCGATTTGAAAATGCGCTCATAGTCCGCTTTCAGGCAGTTGAGGATCTTGCCGCGCACCGGCATAATGCCCTGAAATTCCGCATCGCGTGAGAGCTTGACCGAGCCAAGCGCGGAGTCGCCCTCCACAATGTAGATCTCCCGCCGTGTCACATCCTTCGTCCGGCAGTCCACAAACTTCTGCACGCGGTTGGCAATGTCCAGATTGCCCGTGAGCTTTTTCTTGATATTCAGCCGCTCTTTTTCCGCCCGCTCCCGGCTGCGCTTGTTGATGAGCACCTGGTCGGCAATGCGGTCGGCCTCGGCCTTGTTTTCAATGAAATATACATGCAGCCGGCTGCGGAAAAATTCCGTCATGGCCTCCTGCACAAATTTGTTGTTGATGGCTTTCTTCGTCTGGTTCTCATACGACGTCTGTGTGGAAAAGCAGTTCGTCACCAATACCAGACAGTCCGCCACGTCCTGGAACGAGATCTTCGACTCATTTTTCGTATACTTCCCCGCCGTTTTGATATACGCGTCAATGGCGTACACAAATGCGTTGCGCACCGCCTTGTCCGGCGCGCCGCCATATTCCAGCCAGGATGAGTTATGGTAATACTCTATGCGGCTCACGGAATTGGAAAAGCAGAACGCCGCCGAAATGCGCACCTTGTATTCGGGCTTGTCCTCCCGGTCGCGGCCGCGCCGCTCGGCCTCCCAGAACTGCGGCATGGTCATGGACTTTTCTTCCGTCAGCTCGCGTACATAGTCCAAAATACCTTCTACATAGCAGTATTCCGTCTGCTCGAACTTTCCCGGCGCCACCTCGTCGCGCAGCCGGAACGTCACGCCTGCGTTCACAACGGCCTGCCGCTTCAGCATGCTCTGGTAATATTCCAGCGGGATATTGATGTCCGTAAACACGTCCAGATCGGGCTTCCAATGGAACAGCGACCCCGTCTTTTTCCGGTCAGCCGGCTCCTTCTGCATCTGCCCCACGATCTCGCCCTTTTCAAAGTGCAGGCTGTATTTGGATCCGTCACGCCGGATGGTCGCGTCAAAGTACTCTGAGGAATACTGCGTGGCGCACGCGCCAAGACCGTTGAGACCCAGTGAGAACTCATAGTCGCCGCCGGCGTTGTTGTCATACTTGCCGCCGGCATACAGCTCGCAGAACACAAGCTCCCAGTTGTATTTTCCCTCTTTTTCGTTCCAGTCCACCGGGCAGCCGCGGCCAAAATCCTCCACCGCAATGGAGCGGTCCAGATACCGCGTCACGATCACCGTGTCGCCATGGCCCTCGCGCGCCTCGTCAATGGCGTTGGACAAAATTTCAAACACCGCGTGCTCGCAGCCCTCCAGCCCATCCGAGCCAAAGATGACTGCCGGACGCTTGCGCACCCGGTCCGCGCCCTTCAGCGCGGAAATGCTCTCGTTTCCGTATGCCTGTTGTTTCTTCATGTGCTTCCCTCGTTCGATCCTGCATGATATTGTGCCGAAAATAGGCCCACAAACCCATTATATTGTATTCAGTATACCGTTTTTCACCTGTAAAGTCAAGGATACCCAATTTGCCCCCGCCGCGCGCCATGTTGTAAAAAAGCGCAAAAACTGCCTGCGGAATTTGGGCGTTTTTCCATACCTCCGGGTGTTGCATTCTCCCCCGTTTCAGGCTATATTGTAAGATGATATTTTAGTTTTTATGACAGCGTCAGCTGACGCAGCATTCCCGCCGGCACTCCGCGGCGGAAGAAAGGGAACCATCCATCATGCAGAAAATCGGATTTGACAACGACAAATATTTGCAGCTGCAATCGCAGAAGATCCTGGAGCGTGTCGACCGCTTCGGCGGCAAGCTCTACCTTGAGTTCGGCGGCAAGCTGTTTGACGACTATCACGCTGCGCGCGTCCTGCCGGGCTTCCATCCCGACAGCAAAATGAAAATGCTCCTGCAGCTCAAGGACCACGCTGAGATCGTTATCGCCATCAACGCTGCGCATATCGAGCAGAACAAGCGCCGCGGCGACCTTGGCATCACCTATGATCTCGACGTTCTGCGCCTGATCGACGCCTTCCGCTCCATCGGCCTGTACGTCGGCAGCGTCGTCATCACGCAGTACCACGGCCAGCACGCCGCCGATGTGTTCGCCCGCAAGCTCGAAGAACGCGGCGTGCCTGTCTACCGGCACTATCCCATTGAGGACTATCCCTCCAACATCTCCCTCATCGTGTCCGACGACGGCTACGGCAAAAACGACTACATCCAAACCACCCGCCCCATCGTCGTCGTCACCGCGCCGGGCCCGGGATCGGGCAAAATGGCCGCGTGCCTCAGCCAGCTCTATCATGAGCACAAGCGCGGCGTCCACGCAGGCTACGCCAAGTATGAAACGTTCCCTGTCTGGAACCTCCCGCTCAAGCACCCCGTGAACCTGGCCTATGAGGCTGCCACCGCTGACCTTGCCGATGTGAACATGATCGACCCCTACCATCTCGAGGCCTATGGCGAAACGACCGTCAACTATAACCGCGACATTGAGATTTTCCCCGTTGTAGAGGCCATGTTCCGCCGCATCTATGGCAGCTGCCCCTACAAGAGCCCCACAGACATGGGCGTCAACATGGTCGGCTTCGCCATCTGCGATGATGACGTCTGCCGCGAAGCCTCCTGTCAGGAGATCATTCGCCGCTACTATGCCACCGCCGCCGCCGTGCGCCGCGGCTTTGCCGAACCCAGCGAGCTGCAAAAGCAGGAGATGCTGCTCAACTATCTGCATCTCGACCTCTCGCGCCGCCGCTGCGTGCCCGCGGCGCTGGAAAAGGCGCAGCAGACTGGCGCGCCGGCCGTTGCCATCGAGCTGCCCGACGGGCGCATCGTCACCGGCAAGACCTCCGGCCTCATGGGCGCGTCGTGCGCCGCACTGCTCAACGCCCTCAAAACGCTGGCCGGCATCGACGATAAGGTCAACCTCATCGCCCCCATGGTCCTCGCCCCCATCCAACACCTCAAGGTCGAACACATGGGCAGCACGAACCCGCGCCTGCACACCGATGAGGTTCTCATTGCCCTGTCCATGAGCGCTGTCACGAACCCCATCGCTGACCTTGCCATGGAGCAGCTGGAAAACCTGCGCGGCAGTGAAGTCCATTCCTCTGTCATCCTCTCGCAGGTCGATGAAAATGTGTTCAAAAAGCTCGGCGCGCATGTCACCTATGAGCCGGTCTATCAGACACACGCCCTGTACCACAAGTGAGCAGCGCCATGGAACATAAAAAACACTCCGCCCTCACCATTCCGGTGCTCATTCTCTGCGCCGTCATGCTCGTCGGCGCCATCGTACTCATCTTCTGGAATATGCCCAAAAAGCAGCCCGCCCCTGTCGATACCATCGACACTGCCTCCGTCTTTACGCCGGACAGCACCGCCGTAGAACCCGACCGTGAGGAAGCCTATCAGGGCGACCTGCCCGCAGGCATCGTCACCGGAGAAGCCGCGCTTCCCACACAAGCACAGAATGCCGCCCAGAGCGGCTCCGCAGAGCTGGCTGCACAATACCTCGCCGCCATGACGCCCGAAGAAAAGCTCTGGCAGCTCTTCTTCATCGCGCCCGAAGCGCTCACCGGCACAGAAGCCGTCACTGAAGCGGACGACGCCCTTGCCGCCGCGCTCACCGAAAAGCCGGTCGGCGGCGTCATACTCTTCGCCCGGAACATCGAAACGTCTGCGCAGACGCAGGCGCTTCTCACCGCCATGCAGGCGGCCAGTCAAACGCCGCTGCTGTGCGGCGTCGACGAAGAGGGCGGCACGGTATCCCGCGTCGGCGCAAACAGCGCCATGCAAACGCCAAAGCTCGACGATATGGCTGTCTACGGCGCATCCGACGACGGTGACGCACTCTATGCTGACCTTGGAAACCTCGCCGTTTCCCTCTCCGGCCTTGGCTTCAACCTCGATTTTGCCCCGGTGGCCGACGTTGCCGAGCCCGGCACGACCATGGCCCGCCGCTCCTTCGGCAGTGACCCGGAGGCTTGCGGCACGCTTGTCGCGCGCGCGGTTTCCGCGCTGCAAGACCATAACGTCGCCGCCTGCCTCAAGCACTTCCCCGGCTATGGATCCGCCGCCGAAGATGACCACACCGGTGCAGTCCAGCTAAGCCGCACGCTCGAGCAGCTCGAGCAGACCGACTTCGTACCCTTCTCCGCCGGCATTGCCGAAGGCGCATATTTCGTCATGGTGTCGCATCTCTCCGTGCCCGCCGTCACCGGCGATGACACACCGTCCGACCTGTCGGAAAAGATCGTCACGGAGCTTCTGCGCAACACGCTCCATTTCCAGAACGTCATCATCACCGACGCGCAGAATATGGGCTCCATCACGCAAAACTACACCTCCGGTGAAGCCGCTGTCGCCGCCCTCAAGGCCGGCGCGGACATGATCCTCATGCCGCAAGACCTGCAGGCAGCCTACGATGCCGTGCAGACTGCCCTCAACGACGGTACGCTCACCCAAAACCGCATTGACCGCAGCGTCCTGCGCATTCTCAATGTCAAGTTCCAGCTCGGCCTGCTCCCGCAGTCCGAACCGGCCCAATAACCGCCCCTACAGCAGAAAGGAGAACCCCCTATGGAAAAGAAACTCTATCGCGCCTCCATCGACAAAAAGATTTTCGGTGTCTGCGGCGGCATCGCCCACTATTTCGGTCTGGACTCCACGCTTGTCCGCCTCATCACCGTCATTCTCGTGTTCGCCGGCGGCCTCAGCCTCTGGGTCTACATCATCGCCGCCCTCATCATGACCGAATCTCCGGACTTTTAAAAATCAGCCGGGAACCGCTGCACAGCGGTTTCCGGCTGAAATTTTCCGTGCACGCCGGTGCGGACGCTGCAAGCCATTTGCCCCCGCTGCCCTGCACGCAAAACTTCTCATGCAGCGCAAAACCCCGCCGTCTGTGCATCAGACGGCGGGGTTTTCATTTCTCTTACAGCGCTTTCTTTGCGGTGTCCACCAGGACTGCAAACGCTTCGGGATCGGAGATGGCCAGCTCAGACAGAGCCTTGCGGTTCATCTCGATGCCGGCCTTCTTCAGACCGTTCATGAAGCGGGAGTAGTTGATGTCAAACGGCGCGACCGCCGCGGAAATACGGGTGATCCACAGGTTGCGGAACTCGCGCTTTTTCAGCTTACGGCCAACGTAAGCATACACGCCGGACTTGTACACGGCCTGCTTGGCCATTTTGAAGTGGCGGGACTTGGAGCCCCAGTAGGACTTCGCCAGCTTCAGAACTTTATTTCTTCTCTTGCGCGTCATCATTGCGCCTTTAACTCTAGCCATTATTAAATCCTCCTATGTGTCGTCGAACCCGATTATTTGTACGGGATCATCTTTTTCACAATATCTTCCACAGTCACGTCGGCGTAGCCATTCTTACGCAGGTTGCGGGTACGCTTCGTCGTTTTCTTGGTGAGGATGTGGCTCTTGAAGGCGTGCGCTCTCTTGACCTTGCCGGTCTTGGTGAGGTTAAATCTTTTCTTAGCGCCGCTATGGGATTTCAGCTTGGGCATAATGCGTTCTCCTTCCGAATGTTACTTCCTTTGTTATTTTGCGTTTTTGGGGCTGAGGAACATCGACATATTGCGTCCCTCCAGTTTTGCGCCTTTTTCAACCGTAGCCGCTTCTGCGCAGTCTTCGCCGAATTTCTTCAGCAGCTCCTCGCCCAGCGAGGTGTGCGCCATTTCACGGCCGCGGAAGCGGACGGTGACTTTCACACGGTTTCCATCTTTCAGGAACTTCATGGCGTTCTTGATCTTGGTGTTCAGGTCGTTCGTGTCAATGCTGGGCGACATCCGAATCTCCTTGACCTCCACCACGCGCTGATTCTTGCGGGCTTCCTTTTCGCGCTTGAGCTGCTCAAAACGGAATTTGCCGTAGTCCATGATCTTACAGACCGGCGGCGTGGCCTGCGGCGCGATCTTCACAAGATCGAGTTCCTTTTCCTCTGCCAGCGCAAGCGCCTGCGCCGAGGTCATGATCCCGAGCTGTTCGCCATTTTCTCCGATCACGCGAAGCTCCTTGTCGCGGATCTCCTCGTTGATCTGATGATCTAATTTCCCGATGGTAAAGCACCTCCAAATGCAAAGTGCGGATGCCGCAAAGCACCCGCACATAATTCCGTAAAAAGAACTATGGACCTCTTCGCGCGATTGCTGGAGGTGAGGGTGCATGAAGCTCCTTCTTTGTTGTCTCCGCCTATTATAGTGACGAAACCGCCGCTTGTCAACTGCTTTTTTGGATTTTTTACGCGCCCGGCGGCAAAAAAATGGGCAGCTCCGGCGGCGCGAGCGTAAAGAGGATGAGCGCCGCGCCGTAAAGCCCCACCAGCAGCACCATCACACCCGAAAGGAAGCTCCATTTCCCGCTTTTCTCCATCGAATACGCCAGCGTAAACCCGCCCGCGAGCGTCAGATAGTAAAGCGTCAGGTCGATCCACAGCGCCGTCACGCCGAAGCCCGCCGCGAGCAGATAGTAAAGCCCCGTCAGTCCCAGCGGCATCAGCAGCAGCGCCGCGAGAAACCCTGACCACGCCCGCTGCGCATCCGGCTTTTTCCGGCAGAGAACAAATCCCGCCGCGAGCACGTTCCAGAACAGGAGCTTGAGATGCTCCCAAACGCTCTCGTTCACCGGCGCAAACAGTCCCACCAGCGGCACAGGCAGCCAGTCGTACAAAAAATGCAGCAAAGTCCCCGCAACCGCGGCTAAAAAGAACGCAAGAATGTAGCGTTTTTTCATCGTAAGACCCCCTCGCAAAATGGTATGCCGTTAAGAGGGAGATGAGAACAG
>CAKTXB010000098.1 GCA_934630555.1 uncultured Oscillospiraceae bacterium | reverse complement strand
GCGTGCGGACGGAGGCTTGAATGCGCTCCTGCTCCGGCGTGATGGGCACGAGCACAAACTCCACGCCGCCGAGCGCGATTTTATCGCCAAAGTCCACCACGCTCATGGTGACACTTTCGCCGTTGACGCTGACGCCGCCGTTGGAGCCGACGTCGGAGATGGACCAGCTGCCGTCGTCATAGCGCGTGAGCACGGCGTTCTGGCGGGAAATGGTGGGATAGTCCAGCACCACATCGCAGCTTTTGGCGCGGCCCAGCAGGTTTTCCCAATGCGTGACCGGGATACGCTCCCCGTTCGGCGCGGCGAGCCATGCCCAGATCTCAGGCTCAGGCTTAAAAAGCAGCAGCGACCGGGCGCACAGGGCCACGATGGCCAGCGCCAGCAGCGGGAACACAAAGCGCAGTATCTCAGCAAGGCTGAGCCAGAACGCTGAATTTGTGACAGCTGTCTGCAGGCCCTCAAATGCAGTTTCCATAGAAGTCCTCCGCCGCACGATGCGGCTCATGGTTTGTGAAACACCCCTCAACGGCGACAGCCATGAGGGGTGCTGCGGCATTATTTCGGGTTTTCATTCTCCGCCGATACGGCTTCCTGCGCAGGCGGCACATCGGGTGCCGGTGTATCTGGCAGGTCCTCCGTTTTGCGGATGGCGTAATAGTCATTTGTGACGGTGCTGCGATTTTTACGGCGCAGGGCGGCGTTCACGCCGTCACTGATGAGCATATAGATGACGGCAAACACCGGCACGCCAAGGATCATGCCTGCAAAGCCAAACAGGCTTGTTGCCACGGTGATGGAGATAAGCACCCAAAAGCCGGAGATGCCCACGGTGTTGCCCAGAATGCGCGGGCCGATGACGTTTCCATCCAGCTGCTGGAGCACAATGACAAAGATGATGAAGTAGAACGCCTGCAGGGGGTTGACAAGCAAAATCAGCAGAGCCGACGGCACCGCACCGATGATGGGGCCAAAGAACGGCACAACGTTGGTCACACCGACAATGGTCGCGACCAGCGCCGGATACGGGAGCTTTAAGATGTTCATGCCGATGTAGCACAGCACGCCGATAATGGCCGAGTCAATGATCTTGCCGATCACGAAGCCGTTAAAAACGCGGTTGATCTCACGGCCCACGTGCAGGATATGATCGGCTGCCGACGGGCGGAAGATCGCCACGATGATCTTTTTGCTCTGTGCCTGGAATTTATCTTTGGAGGCCAGAATGTAGACCGATGCACACAGGCCGATGAACAGATTGGCAACGCCTTTGAACACACCGACGACCGACGCGGTGAGTGTGGAAATCAAATTCTGGATGTCATTTGGCAGACTGCTGTTCATCCATTCATCCAGATAGGCGTGCAGCTTGTCGAGCGCCATATCCACATAGTACTGAATGTCGGGATTGTCCGTCAGCAGTTGGGTGGCCCATTTTTCGATGCTGGCAAAGTAACTTGGGGCGCTGTTCGCAATACCGGTGATGCTCTCACTCAGCTGCGGAACCAGGATGGAGAAGAATGCATAGAGGATGAGCGCGGCAAAAATCAGCGCAAAGATAATGGAGATCGCCCGGCTGACGGACTTGCCGCGCCCCGGCTTCTTTTCCTTTTTAGTCAGGACCGGTGCAAGACGGACATCCACCACGCGCACGAGCGGATTGAGCAAGAACGCAAACACCGCGCCGGAAATAAGCGGCGAAAGGATCCGCAAAATGGCCTGTATCAGTGCAAAAAAGCCTGGCAGATCTGTAAAAATAACGACCAGCAGAATACTGGCAAAAATCACAGCCAGCGCTGTCAGGCCCCATTTTACATAGTTGTTGTTTTTCCGCTCGTTCACGCGCGCACCACCATCCCTTTCTGTTTACAGAATAGCATGATTCGGTAAAAAGTGCAAGAATCGTGAAGAAAACTTTCATAAATTTCCACGCAGCAGGACAATTTCCGCCGCATAGCCGGGCAGCTCGTTCGGCGTTTCCAAAATCATGGGCAGCCCCGCCAGCGCCGGGTGGCGGACAATACGGAGCATGGCTTCCAGTCCGATCGCGCCCTTGCCGATGCATTCGTGGCGATCCTTGTGCGCGCCGCAGGGATTTTTGCTGTCATTCAGGTGCAGCGCCCGCAGGCGAGAAAGCCCGACGACAGAATCAAATTCGGCCAGCACAGCGTCCAAATGGCCGACAATATCATAGCCCGCGTCGTGGACGTGACACGTGTCGAGGCAGATGCCGAGCTTTTCCGGGTATTTGCAGCGATCGAGAATGGCGCGCAGCTGCTGAAAGCTGCTGCCAACCTCCGTGCCCTTGCCGGACATGGTTTCCAGCAGCACCGTCGTGGACTGTTCCGCCGTCATAACGGTGTTCAGTGTGTCGGCGATCTTTTCGATGCCGGCCTCCATCCCCTGCCCGACGTGGCTGCCGGGGTGGAAGTTATAAAAATTGCCGGGCAGGTATTCCATGCGCCGCAGGTCATCCTGCATGGTTTGCAGGGCAAACTCATAGGTGCGCTCTACCGCAGTGCAGGGGTTGATGGTATAGGGCGCGTGCGCGACGATCGGGCCGATCTGACCGCTTTGCTGCATGGCGCACAGCGCGGCGGCATCTGCCGGGTCGATGGCTCTGGCCTGCCCACCGCGCGGGTTGCGGGTAAAAAACTGAAATGTGTTCGCACCGATGGACAGCGCCGTGCGGCCCATGGCGGCAAATCCGCCGGATGATGAAAGATGACAACCAAGATACAGCATCATGCTCCTCCCATTTCTGCGCGTAGTATAGCAGATACACGCCGCGCTTGCAAGCAGGACGCAAAGTTGGTAAAATGGAATAAAGGGGGCAAGGCTATGGCACGGTCGGAAAATCAGAAGCGTAAGCTGTTGGCACTGAAAACGATCCTGGAGCAGCAGACAAATGAGGCGCATCCGCTGTCGGCGCAGCAGCTTATTGACGCGCTGGCGAAGCAGGGCATTGCAGCAGAGCGGAAGAGCATTTATGATGATTTGGACTGCCTGCAGCAGCTTGGCATGGACGTCTGCCGCCGCGGCGGCAAGGACGGCGGATATTATCTCGGCGCGCGGGAATTTGAGCTGCCGGAGCTGAAGCTGCTCGTGGACGCGGTGCAGGCCAGCAAGTTTCTATCGGAACGCAAGACGCTGCAGCTCATTGAAAAGCTGGAAACGCTGACAAACGTGTGGGATGCAAAGCGCCTGCGGCGCGAGGTCGTCGTGTCCGGGCGCGTCAAGACGATGAACGAGAGCGTGTTCTACACCGTAGACGCCATCCACGAGGCCATAGCTGCGAACTGTCAGATCACGTTCCGCTATTTTGAGTGGGGTGTGGACAAGCAGAAGCATTTCCGTGACCGAACGTATGCGGCAAGTCCGTATCTGCTGTGCTGGGATGAGCAGAACTACTATTTGGTGGCGTATTCCGAGCGGCACGGCATTACGCACTACCGCGTGGACAAGATGGCGGACATTCAGATGCTGGACGCCGCACGTGTCGTCAACGACGAAACACGCGCGCTGGATGCGGCGCAATACGGCCGCAGTGTGTTTGGTATGTTCGGCGGTACGCCTACGCAGGTGAAAATGCGGTTTGAAAACAGTCTCTCCGGCGTTGTGCTCGACCGCTTCAGTCATGATGTTATGTTAATTCCGGACGGCGCGTCACATTTTACGCTCACAACGCAAATTACCGTATCTCCCCTGTTTTACAGCTGGGTTTTTGGCTTTGGCGGCAGAGTGCAGATCTTGTTTCCAGAGAATATCGTTCAGGAATATAAAAACTTATGTAAACGATCATTGAAACAAATGAGCCCGGTGTAAAAATGCACGCCCCGATGTTCGGGGCGTGCTCAGTCTGTCAAAAAAGCCTCGCAGAGTTCGCGTCCGCAAGCGCGAAAAAAGTCCGGATCATTTTCGGCGGCGGCGTGTACGTCGCCGAAAATACTTTACGTCATGCAAGTGTTGCATTTTTGCACCAAAGGCGCAAAAATGATGCGCGCAGCATGGCGCAAGCCTTCTCAAACGCGGACCCAGCACAGCGGTTCGCGTTTGAGAGCGTGTCAAAAATACTTTTTTGACACGCTCAGCACGCCCCGATGTTCGGGGCGTGCTTTTGGTTTGGGAGCTTAGTTGAAAGCACCAAGCTGCTTTCCGGCTAAGACATGGAAATGAATGTGGTGGACCGTCTGTCCGGCCAGCTCACCGACGTTGGTGACAACGCGGTAACCATCGGCAAAGCCCTGCTCTTTGGCAAGCCTGGCAATGACAGTGAAGATGTGGCTGATCACAGCCTCGTTCTCCTCCGTCACCTCGGCGGCCGACGCAAAATGCTGCTTTGGTACGACGAGGAAATGCGTGGGCGCAAGGGGCGAAATGTCTTGAAACGCATAGCAGAGGTCGTCCTCATAGACCTTCTGGCTGGGAATATCGCCGGAAATAATGCTGCAAAACAGGCAATCGGACATGATACTTCCTCCTCAGTTCAGTTTGGATGTGACAAAATCATCGACCGCCGCCAGCGCATCGTCGGCCTTGCTGACGAGCGTGCCGCCGCCCATGGCGCTGTCGGGCTTGCCGCCGCCGCGGCCGCCGACGATGGGCGCGATGGTCCTGATGATGTCACCAGCCTTAATGCCCTTCGCGATCGCGCCCTTGCCGCACACGGCCAGAAGCGTGACCTTTTCGCCGTTCACGGCGCTGAATACGGCCACGATGTTCTCGTCCCTGTCGCGCAGGAAGTCGCCCATACGGCGCAGGTCAGCTGCGTCCACGCTGCCGCGGTTCGCCGTGAACACCTTGAGTTCGCCGACCTTCTTGGCCGAGAACAGGAACTGGTCGACCTCGCCGGACAGGAGCTTGTCTTTCATAGCTTCCATGCGCTGGCGCAGCTCCCGCATTTCACGCAGGCTGCTTTCAGCCTTCATAAACAGCTCGGACGGTGTGGTTTTGAACATTTCGGCAAGGCCAGCAATGCGCTTATCCAGTGCGTCCACAAGGTCGAGCGCGTTGTTGCCCGTGATGGCCTCCACACGGCGGACGCCGGAGGCAACGGACGACTCGCTGAGAATGCGGAACGGACCGATCATGCCGGTGTTGGCAACATGCGTGCCGCCGCAGAACTCAACAGACTGGTCCATGCTGACCACGCGGACGGTGTCGCCGTATTTTTCGCCGAACAGTGCGACCGCGCCGAGCTTTTTGGCTTCGGCCAGCGGCATTTCGCGCACATCCACGGGGCTGGCGCCCATGACGGCCGTGTTCACGATGCGCATGACCTCAGTCAGCTCTTCGGGTTTCACGGCCTCAAAGTGCGTCAGGTCAAAGCGCAGGCGGTCGGGCTCCACCAGTGAGCCGGCCTGATGGACATGATCGCCCAGCACGCGGCGCAGGGCCATGTCGAGCAGATGCGTGGCCGAGTGCGCGCGGGCCACAGCCTTGCGGCGATCCTCATCATAGTGCGCGGTGCAGCCGCCGCCCACGCGGAGCGTGCCGGACGTGACCTTGCCGTAGTGCATGAACTTGCCGCCCTTGTTCTTCTGCACATCGGTGACGGTAAATTCGCCGTCCTGCGTGCGGATGACGCCGTGGTCGGCCACCTGGCCGCCCATTTCGGCGTACAGCGTGGTGCGGTCCAGCACAACGATGCCCTCCGCGCCTGCGCCGATCTCATCGCGCAGCTCTTCGTCCGATACGAGGGCCACGATCTTCGCGTCCGTTTCCGCGCGGTCATAGCCGACAAACTCGGTGGCGGGGATCTCCTTGCCGAACTCCACGCCGGCCCAGCCGAGGTCGCCGAGGGCCTTGCGGGCCTCACGCGCACGGACTTTCTGCTCCTGCATAAGCTGCTGGAATGCGGCCTCATCCACGCTCATGCCCTCCTCCGTGACCATTTCGGACGTGAGGTCGATCGGGAAGCCATAGGTGTCGTAGAGCTTGAAGGCGTCTGCGCCGGAGAATACGCTCTCACCCTTGGCCTTGTGGCCGGCCAGCATATCGGAGAAGATCTTCATGCCGCCGTCAATGGTCTTGGCAAAGTTCTCTTCCTCCGTGCGCACAACACGGGTGATATACGCCTGCTTTTCGCGCAGTTCGGGGTACTGGCACTCGTTTTCATGCACAACGGTATCAATGACCTCATACAGGAACGGGCGATCCACGCCAAGGAGCTTACCGTGCCGGGCGGCGCGGCGCAGCAGCCGGCGCAGCA
The DNA here is from genome assembly GCA_934630555.1 of uncultured Oscillospiraceae bacterium. Taxonomy (GTDB): domain Bacteria; phylum Bacillota; class Clostridia; order Oscillospirales; family Oscillospiraceae; genus CAG-170. The sequence goes on along the minus strand of CAKTXB010000098.1, from coordinate 1,012 downwards.
CATAGCCGCGGCCTTCGTTCGACGGCAGCACGCCGTCGCAGATCATGAACGTAGCTGAACGGATATGGTCGGTGATGACGCGCAGCGAAACGTCCTTTTTGTGGCTTTCGCCATAGTGCGCGCCTGTGATGTCGGACACCTTGTTCGTGATGTTCATAACGGTATCCACATCAAAGAGCGAATCGACGTTCTGACACACACAGGCAAGACGCTCCAAGCCCATGCCGGTGTCGATGTTCTTCTGCTTGAGCTCGGTGTAGTTGCCGTGGCCGTCGTTATCAAACTGCGAGAACACGATGTTCCAGACCTCAATATAGCGGTCGCATTCGCAGCCGACGGTGCAGCCGGGCTTGCCGCAGCCATATTCCGGGCCGCGGTCGTAGTAAATTTCGGAGCACGGGCCGCACGGGCCTGCGCCGTGCTCCCAGAAGTTATCCTCCTTGCCGAAGCGGAAGATGCGCTCCGGGGCAATGCCGACGTCCTCGTTCCAGATCTTGAACGCCTCGTCGTCATCCAGATAGATGGACGGATACAGGCGGTCAGCCTCCAGACCGACCCATTCTGGGCTGGTCAGGAACTCCCACGCCCAGGGAATGGCCTCTTTCTTAAAATAGTCGCCGAAGGAGAAGTTGCCGAGCATTTCAAAATAGGTGCCGTGGCGCGCCGTTTTGCCGACGTTTTCAATATCGCCCGTGCGGATGCACTTCTGGCACGTGGTGACGCGGCGGCGGGGCGGCTCTTCCTCGCCCTTGAACCATGGCTTCATCGGCGTCATGCCGGCGTTGATGAGCAGGATGGACTTGTCATTCTGCGGCACGAGTGAGAAGCTCGGCAGGCGCAGATGGCCTTTGGATTCAAAAAAGCGCAGGTACATTTCGCGCAGCTCATTGAGCCCGTATGCTTTGTGGGACATGGAAATTGCTCCTTTTCTCTGAATTTGCGTTTTGCAGGTACTGCAAAAAAAGAAACCCCGCCCCCGGCATAGGGGCGAAGCTCGTTCGCGGTACCACCC
>CAKTXB010000097.1 GCA_934630555.1 uncultured Oscillospiraceae bacterium | reverse complement strand
GGAAACCTGGTGAACCTTATCCTGTGTGGGCAGGCATTTTGCCGCAACAGCGTGGCCCGCCTCGTGGTAAGCCGTCTGCTTTTTGTCCTTCTCCTGCATCTCCTTAGACTTCTTTTCAGGGCCCATAACGACCTTAAGCATAGCGTCGTCCAGATCGTGCTGGCTGATCTCGCGATTGTTCTCGCGCGCCGCCAAAAGCGCCGCCGTCGCGCTGCCCATGCCGCACAGCCCGATGCACTCGCCCTTCTGCCCCGCCGCCGTCTGTAACGCGCCCAAAACTGCCAGCTGCACCGCCTCGTCGCTCGAACCGATCACGCAAAGCCGCGCCGCCTTTTCCGCCAAGACCGCCTCTGCGGCCGCCGTATACGCCGCCGCCGTGTCCGCCGCCACCGGATAGGCCAAAACCGTGCCCGCCCCGTTCTCATACGCCAGCTTCAGCAGCTTCCAAAGCGCGCTGTCCTTGCCAAACACCTCCGCCGCACCGGCAAACGACGTCAGTGTATACACGCCCGCCGCCGCGCTCGACGCGCCGATCACCGCGATCACACGCCGTGCCGTACCGCTCGCCGTAATGCTCGAAGCGTCATAGCTCGAATACACCCCCGGCCGCTCATGATACGTGATGCTCATGTCACTTCTCCCTTCAAAATAAAGTCCGTAAATTCCGCCGCGTCCTCATCCGCCACGGCATATACATACCCGCCAAGCTCCGCCGTCACCGTACACACAAAGCAGTCCGCCTCCGCGTCATACGCGCACGCGCCCACCGAAAACGCCGCGATCTGCACACCGCCAGGACCCTGCGCCAGCAGCCCCGCCAGCGCGTCTACCTGCGCCATGCACGCCGCCGACCCGCCGCGCCGCGGCGCATATACCGTCAGCCGCACCGCCGCCGTCACGCTTCTTCCGTAAAGCGTCTGCCAAACGCCGTCCACCTCCTGCATCCCCAGATACGCATACGCGCCCGCCGCGCCCGTCTGCGCTCCGTGCAGGCAAACAGCCACCACCGGCCCGGTCAGCTCTGCCGCCTTTCCCTTTGCAAAGCTGCGCACCACCGTCATCCCGGCCGCCTCCAGCGCCCGGCACAGCGCCTCAATCAGCCGCTGCATCGCCGTCACCTCCCGCCGCGCGCAGCAGGCCCCACACATACACCGCCTCGTCCGCACAGACCATCCGCTCCATCCGGCACACGCGGTAGCGCCTTCCGCCGCATACGATCACCGCATCGTCCTCCGGCAAAACCTCCGCCGGCCCGATGTATACATACCGCGCCATCGGCAGCTGGCCGATCTCGCGCAGCACCCGCTTCACGCCCTCCCAGCCGTTTCCCGTCACCGGCTGGATAAACGCGCGGACGGTCTGTCCGCCGTCCGCGCCCATAATTTCCGCCGTGCTGCCGTAATATTGCAAAATGCGCCCGATCATCTGCCTCATGCCTCCACCCCCAAAAACGAAAACCCCGTTTCCAGAAACGGCTGCATCAGCGCCAGCGCCTGCGCGCGCAAAGCCGCCGCGCCCGCGCGGTCCGGCGTCACCGAAACATCGCCCACCCGAAACGCGCAGGCATCCGCGCTTCCGGCCAGCCCGCAGCCCGCCGCCGCCAAAAGCGCCGCCGCGCACACAAAGCAGTCCGCGCACCCGTCCGCCGTCACGCCCCGGCGCAGCCGGCCCGTCAGCTCCGCCTCCGCCGCACGGCACAGCGCCAAAAGCGCTGTGTCGTCGGCCTTGCGCCCCGTCAGCTCCGCCGCCAGCGCGGCGATCTCGTCCGACCGGGCCATCTTAAACCACCAAGACCTTCGCCGCCTCCGGCATGATCTTTCCAAAGCCGGAAATGGACGTAATGGCCGCGCGCTCCAGCTGACGGTCAATGAGCTTGTCGTATTCCACGCTCACCTCGCCCGCCTGCACCATCTCCAGCGCATAGCGGCGGTCCAGACCAATGAGCTTGCCCGCCGGCACGCACGGCGCGCACAGCAGCTCCGCGCCCAGCGGCGTCGTCAGCTTGCCCGTGCCTTGGAAATTCAGCCCCGTCGCCGGATCCTGCAGCTCCGTCACCTTCAGCATCTGCACCAGCACATCGCGCGGCGCCAGAATGGCGTTCATCGTATACGGCTCAAACTGCGCCCAAAACTCCACCAGCTGCGCATACGTCAGCGTGCCCTTCGTGCCGCTCATCGGGCTCGTGCCCACCGTATACACGCCCGCCGCGTTCGCGTTCCCGTCGCCGTCTATCAGCACGTTCACCGCATCCTGCAAATGCATTCTCTGCATATACGCGCCGATCTGCCGCAGCGTCACGCCAAACAGATCGAGCTTCTGAAAGCGAATGGCCTCATACGACGCCACCAGCATTCTCCCGCGCTTGTTGAGCTTCACCAGATTTGCCTTGCTCTTGATCTCCGTCGCCGGAATGCTCGCGCCCTCGGCCACCTGTGCAAGCTGCTTGTCCTCCTCCGAGGCCGCCGAATACACGCTTCTGTAGTCCATCGCGTCGATCACCGTCGTCGTGGCCGTGATCTTCGGCAGCACGTCGCTCTCCTCCATGCCCTGCTTCACCGTGCGGGCAATATACTCCGGAAACAGCACGCTCGACTCCGCCGTGCGGAAAAATTTCTCCACGGGGTCCGAATACGCGCCGCGCGCGTGAATATCAAAGCGCTTGAGCTGCCGCTGAAACGCGTCCGTACCCTCCAGCGCCGTGCCCCTGTAATTTTCGCTCGGGTCCATCCCCTCCAAAACCTGCGTAAAGCTCTTGCCGCTCTCGCGGTACATCCCCTTTTCCAGTCTGATCGTATCAAAGCCCATCGTTCATGCTCTCCTTTCGTTATTTACAGAAACAGCCCGACTGTCTTGCCGGCCGTGTCCACACGCACCACCAGATAGCTGCGCCCCGTCTCCGCCGGCTTCGACGCCGTAGCCGCCGCCGGCACGCGCACGCCGCCCGCGCCGTCCGCCACCAGCTCCGCAAACCCGGCCGCCGGCGCCGTACCTGTATACGGCAGCTCCACATAGCCGCCCATCAGCACGCTCGCCGTGCCGCCGCGCACCTGCGTCACCACGCCGCAAAAGCAGTCGCCCGACGCGCACGCGCCCACCTCGGCGTTGCCCGTCACCTTGCAAAGCGCGCCCGCCTCCGCGCCGCTCCCCGCCAGAAACGTCACATACCGTTCCCCGATCGCGCCAAAAGAAATCGCCATTTTTCCGTACCTCCCAAAAATTTAAAAATATTCAAATGCAGCGCCGCACATCCGTTCAAACCCGTTCGTGCCGCCCCGCGTTCAAATCAAAAACGCGCTGTCCGTCGTTCCGGCGGCCTCCTGCCGCTCCGCCAGCTGACACACCGGCGGATACAGCGCTTCCACCTTCTTCGCCAGCCCCTTTTCCGCCGCCTGCAGCTGCTCCACATCCAAAGCCGAGACCATCCGCTCCACCAGATCCCGCTCCAGCCCCAGATCCACCAGCATCGTCAGCCGCGCCACGCGCTCCTGCAGCGCCTTGCGGTACACACGCCCCAGCTCCGCCTGCTTGCGCAGCGCGCGCATCGCATACCGGTCCAGGTCGCTCGCCTCGTCCTCCAGGCGCTTCATCACGCCCGCGCTCCGCTGCGCCGGCACGGCCACAAACGAAAATTCATACGCGTCCAGCGGCTCACAAAGCACCGCCACGCACGTCTTTCCGCCATATACCTGCCCCTTCTCGTGCCCGCAGCTGCCATAGTCCGCCCCGCAGATCGAGCAGATGGACTTTCCCATCGCGCACCCGACCGAGACCTCGCGCTTGATGCCCGCCTCGATCTCGCGAATAACGCCGTCCGTCCGCTCCCCGCGCAGCATATACGCCCACGCCTTCAAAAACGCGCGCCCGTCGGCATACTCCACGCCTGCTTCAAACACGCGCGCCAGCTGCTTTTCGCTCGACCACGTGTGGTCCACAACGCCGGTCTTGCCCACGAACAGCTCCGCCAGCTTTTCCAGCGCCTCGGGCGAAAACCGCTCAAAATCGCGGTCCACTTCATCGTCGCACAGCCGCACCGCAAAGCAGTACACCTCCTCCGCCTGCACCGGCGACTTCGTCTGCAAGTTGATCCTTTCCAGCTGCGCCTCGGTCGGCGTTCCCGCCTCCACCACACGCGCCTGCTTTTCTACCTTCATGCCTGCTCCTCCATTTCTCTGCGCAGCCTTTCCGCCTGCGCGTAATACAGCGCCGCGTGCGCCTGCTCCACCGTGTCCTGCAAGGAAATATCATCCCACACGATCTCCGCCTCGCCGCCAAAGCCCTCCGTCCGCAGCCACATCCGGCAAACCTTTTCCAAAACCGGCTGCACACACCGCCGGATGGCCCACAGCTCCGAGGTCAGCAGATCCGTCTGCTGCGCGCTCATCCGCTCCGTTGACGACCAGCTCAGCCCCAGCAAAAACGGCGGCAGCCCGGTCTTGGCCACCAGCTGTTCCAGGATCTGCCGCACCGGCACCTCCGAGTCCAGCACCTGTCCGTCCGCGCCGATCACCTTGATCTCCACATCGCCCACGGCCACAAAATCCCGCACATCGCCGTTTTTGCTCTGCCGCATCGCCTGCGTCCATTCGCGCGCCATCTGCTCCGCCGCCTCCGGCCCGCTCACGCCGTCCGCCCCGGGCCGGTACACCACGGAATACCGCACGTTCCCTGCCCGCTCCCAGTTCACGCCGATCGTGTTGTAGATCTTCAGCAGCACATCCGCCAAAAACGGCATCCCCGCCAGCAGCGACACCCCATACGGATGCGCCGCGTTCGCATTGCGCGCCGAAAACAGCAAAAGCTCCTGATACGGCAGCATCCGCTCCTGCCCGTTTTCCCAAACGCCCAGCTGAAATTCCAGCGGCGACGCGCCCTGCTTCACGTGCAGCCGCGTCACATCGCCCCAGCACACGGCCCGCAGGCTCCCGCCGCTCATCACCATCTCGCCCACCGCGCGTCCATACGTCAGCAGACTGTCCAAATACGCCTCCAAAAAGCACGCCATCCCGCGCTGCCCGCGTCCAATGTCCACCGTCCGCAAAAACTGCCGCAGCCCTTTTTCCGCGCGCTTGTCCGCGCACGTCACGTCAAAGCCGCCCGTCAGCCGCACCAGCTTCCCAATGGCCGCGTCCAAAAGCGGCAGCGCCTGCCGCATCGACTCATACAGCGCCGTCTCCGCGCCGCCCAGGCTCTGCACGCCCGCCAGCATCCCAAACGGATGATGCTCGCCCGCGCGCAGCTGCGCCGCCTTCGCCGCGCCCTGCTTCGTTTTCCGCATATCCTCACTCCTTTGCCGCCGCTTTCGCGGCATAAATTTTCAAGGCACTACCGCGCGCCGTATTCCATACCGTGCCGCCTCAAGCGCCGCCGCGCGCCACCGCCCGCGCCGTGAATCCGCCCGGCGCCTCCAAAACGCCCATCACAAAATACCGCATATCATCCATCGCATGGTCGTTCTGCTTCTTCACCCGGTCGCGCGCCGCGCTGTTCTCCCAAACATACAGATCCATCTCCCGCAAACAGTCCACACACTCCGCGCAAATGACGATCCTCCCATTTTTCAGGCAGTCCGCCGTCCGCCGAATGCCGTCCAGCACATCGTTGTTCGCCTTCTGCACCCGCCAGCCCTGCCGCCGCAGCGTCTGCATAAAGCTCGCCGCCGACGGGTCCACGATCACCGCCCGGATCTCATGCCGCCCCGCCAGCTTCCGCAGCGACGCGGCATATTCCTCATCCGTCATCTGCCGTCCGGCCCGGCGCGAATCAAAATAAAACTCCCGCACCCGGTACCAAACGCCGTCCTTCTTCCCCCAAAGCCCGAACGACGCCGGATTCACCGTGCCATAGTCGCAGGAGATATACCACACGTCCTCCCACGGCCCGCACGGCGCGGGCCGCGCGCGCTGCGTGTCATAAAAGTCATACACGCGCCCCTCCGCCGCCGCCCACAGCCCCTGCACATACCGCCTGTAAAACGCGCCCGCATACATCCGCGCATACCGCCTGCGGATCTGCGCCGGCAGCGCCGGGTTGTCCTCCATCGTAAAGTGCAGATGCAGGCAGTTCATCTCCTCCGCCCGCAAGATCCACTGCCGGTAAAACCAGTGCTGCGGCCCCTCCGGATTGCAGCTGAACCAAAGCCGGCTGCCCTCCACCGAGCACCGCGCGCATGCCTGCTCCACAAACGACCGCGGCATCAGCGCCACCTCGTCCAGCAGTACCCCCGCCAGCGTCACGCCCTGAATGAGCGCCGCCGCGCGTTCATCGCACCCGCCAAAGGCCAAAAACACATTGTCCGCCCCGCCGAACCGCACCCGCAGCGTCCGCCCCGCGTCCGTCCGCTCTATGCGCATCCCCACGCCCCGCAAGACCGGCAGCGTGTCGGCCAAAATATTCCGCTCCACCGCCTGCGCCGTCTTTCCGCACAGCGCGAACCGTCTGCCTGAAAATTCGCTCATCGCCCATAAAAAGAACCCCAGCGTCATCGCAAACGTCTTGCCCGACCGGATCGCCCCGTCGCATACGATCGCCTCATACCGCCTTTCCTCTCCGCGCCACCACAGCATGGCCTGCCGCTGCTTTTCCGAAAACCCGGCGTTACCCGTCATGGTCCGCGCCGTCCTGTAATGCCCGCAGCAGCTGCCGTGCCGCCGCGCCGTCCTGCTCCTCCGCAGCCAGCTCCGCCAGCTGCGCCAGGATCTTCGTCCGGTCCAGCAGCTTCACCTCCACGCCCTTCTCGCTCCGCTTGATCTCCGTCAGCATCGAAAGATCCAGCTTCGCAATGTCCTCATACTCGCTCAAAGCCAGCTTCACGCAGTCGTTCACCTTTCCAAACGCCATCTTCCGCAGCTGCGCCCGAATGCGCTCCAGATCCGATCGCTTCACCTTTTTCCCACTCGCAGCTCCTCACCCGCCTTTCACCCAAGCCGGCCCAAGGGGGTAAAGTTGCCCCGCTTCGGGCAACAAAAAAAGAGAGGCATTTGCCTCTCTTTGCTCTTGTCGCCGTTTTTGCCTCGGTGTGTAGCACACCGCAACCGTGCCTCCGGCGGATTTGCCATAGTCGGCAGGCTTGCGCCCGTCACCGCTTTTTCCCCGGTGGCCGCGCCACCGCAACCGTGCCTCCGGCGGCTGACTTTTTTCTGCCTTGCCAGAAAAAAGTCAGCAAAAGAGGCGCTTTCGTCCTCGCAAGCTCCATATCCTTCGCCCCGCCGCAAGCGGCAGGGCTCATCCATTCCGCTGC